>NZ_JSYD01000052.1:0-54478 GCF_054824005.1 Brevundimonas sp. GN22
TCAGCTTGAACATGGTCGACTTACCCGCACCGTTCGGGCCGATAACGCCAACGATACCGTTCGGCGGCAGCTTGAAGGTCAGGTTGTCGAACAGAACCTTGTCGCCGTACGATTTCTTCAGGCCTTCAACTTCCAGAACCACGTTGCCGAGGCGCGGGCCAGGCGGGATCTGGATGTGGGCGAAGGATTGAGCGCCGCGTTGCGACTCCTGTTCCTCGACCATGCGTTCATAGGCGGCCAGACGGGCTTTCGACTTGGCCTGACGGGCCTTGGCACCCGAGCGGACCCACTCCAGTTCGCGGGTAAGGGCGCGCTGGCGAGCTTCCGATTCCGACTGCTCTTGAACGACGCGCTTCTGCTTGGCTTCCAGCCACGAGGAGTAGTTACCCTCGTGCGGGTGGCCTTTGCCGCGGTCCAGTTCGAGCGTCCACTTGGTCACTTGGTCAAGGAAGTAACGGTCGTGGGTGACGAGGATGACGCAGCCCGGGAAGTTCTCCAGGTGGTGCTGCAGCCAAGCGACGGATTCGGCGTCCAAGTGGTTGGTCGGTTCGTCCATCAGCAGCATGTCGGGCTTCGACAGCAGCAGGCGAGCCAGAGCCACGCGGCGCTTTTCACCGCCCGACAGGTTGGTCACGGCCCAGTCGTCAGGCGGGCAGCGCAGAGCGCCCATGGCCTGATCGATACGGCTGTCGATGTCCCAGACGTCGGCGGCGTCGATCTTCTCCTGGAGAGTGGTCATCTCTTCCATGAGCTCGTCGGTGTAGTTTTCGCCGAGTTCGTTGGCGACTTCGTTGAAGCGGTTGACCCACTGCTTCTCTTCGCACCAGGCTTCGACGTTCTCGCGAACGTTCAGGCTGTCGTCCAGCTTCGGCTCTTGTTCCAGATAGCCACGCTTGATGCCGTCGGCAGCGCGCGCTTCGCCTTGGAACTCGTTGTCGATGCCAGCCATGATCTTCAGCAGGGTGGACTTACCCGAGCCGTTCACGCCGACCACACCGATCTTCGCGTCGTTGTAGAAGCTCAGCCAGATGTTTTCGAAGATTTTTTTGCCGCCAGGGAAGGTCTTGGTCAGACCTTGCATCTGGAAAATATATTGTTGCGCCATGCGGTGCGTCGCGCCCTTGATTCAGAGGAACTGGGAAGTTGGGGCTGATGTAGCGATTGGGGACGCAAAGGGCAAATCCGACGCGACGAATGTCGGGTTCACTTCGCTGGCAAAAGGGCCCCCAGCCCCCTCATGAAGCCAACCGGCGCTACGGTTTGGTGGTCTTCGCCTTCGACAACGAGGTTGCTGACAGTGAGACCGGGATAGTTGCGGCCTTTGAGAACGGCATTCATCCGGGCGTTGTCGCCAACCATGTCGTAGCTGTTGCCGGTCGTGGCCGGGGTTTCCTTCTCGCCGATATACATAAAGACCTTGGCTTTCAGGTCATCATGTTTGGCGGCATAGGCAGCCTTGGCGCGGAACATATGGTGGTTGTCGTACCAGAGGGACGGGCTACCCCGACATAGCCACTAAACGTTTCTGGATCGCTGAACAGGACCTGAGCGGCCAATAGACCGCCGTAGGAGTGGCCAAGCAAAACGCGCTGGCGCGCATCCGCGCGGTACTTGTTCTCGATAAACGGCAGGACGCTGCCCTTAAGCCATGCCTGATAGGCGGGGCCACCACCGCTAATGCGGTTTGGCGTGGGCGTGGGAGTGTAGTCGAGTCTTCGGCTCGCGTTGCCCTCTTCGCCTAAGGCGTAGGCGAGGCCGACGAGGATGTGCTCGGCGATTACAGGGCTGTCGACATTCATACGCCTCGCAAACTGGCGGATCAGCGGAAAGGCGTAATGGGCGTCGGTAACATAGAGGACTGGATAGGTGCGGTTCGGCGACGCGTCATAGCTGGGCGGTAGGGCGACGTAGACCTGATAGGTCCGCCCATCCAGTTTGTCCGGTACGTTCCAGACCTCTGTGCCGGCAAGCTGGTACGGCTCGCCCATGCCGGTCTGGGATTGATCCGTCTGAACGGATGCACTCGGAGCGGCTGACCGGGCATCCGCCGACTGGTCGCAGCCTGCAGCCAGTGTCAGGGCGACAACGTTCGCCAGCACAGTCCATGTTTCATCAAAGCTCGCCCTCAGGAAACAATGATTTCCGGTAACAAGCTTTACTGTGAATACGGCGGGATTTTGTTGTTACGCGACCGGCTGTGGAGTCTTGTGCTGCTTCATCACGCCAAAGAGACCAGTACCGAACAGCACCAGACCAAGGCCCAGCAGGAATATCGAGACTGCATTGCCGCCGATTTCCTGCTGATTGGCTGCGGAGATCGCCCTGGCGGCATCGTTGGCATTGGTCGCCGTCATAGCAACGGCGAACGTCTTGTCAGAGCACTGCTTGGCCATATCGCTGTCGCCGCCTCGATTTTGCACTTCGGCTCGGCAGGCTTGGGTCAGGTCTGCATCGGGCGACGGAGCCGTACCCGAGAACTGCATGAACCCGCCGACCAGCAGGAGCACAAAGCCAATGACGGCGGCGACAAGAGGTTTGGATTTCATAACGAACAGCCCGGACTTTGAATGTGTGTCCGGTAGCAAACCCGTCAGGCATCAATCCGATGCGCAAGGTTACCTTTTCTTGCGTAACGCGAGGAGAAGCCTGCCCTCATTTGAGGGCAGGCGGTCGTTGCATCACGCGTTGGCACCGCCGTCGACCGTGATCCCCGTGCCGGTGACATATCCGGCGGACGGGCCAGCCAGATAGGCGACGGCGGCCGCGATTTCCTCGGGCTGGCCATAGCGCTGGACTGCCAGCGTTGGCAGGACGGCAGCGGCCACGGGACCGTCTTCGGGGTTCATTTCCGTATTGGTCGGGCCGGGGCGCACAAGATTGACGGTGATTTTGCGACCGCCCAGTTCGCGGGCCAGCCCTTGGGTGAAGGACTCAAGAGCGGACTTGGTCGCGGAATAGACGCTGATGCCGGCAAAGGGGACCTTCTGGCCCACATTGCTGCCGATGGTGATGATACGGCCGCCGTCGGTGATGTGCTTCAGCGCCGCCTGCGTTGTGAACAGAACGCCGCGCACATTGACGTTCAACTGTGCGTCGATGTCCTCGGCGCTCATCTCGGCGAATGCGCCCATACGGGCGATGCCCGCATTGTTCACCAGAATATCCAATCCGCCCAGTTCGGCGGCAGTTTGCTCCACGGCGTCGCGCACAGCCTGTGGATTGGCGGCATCGGCGCGGATGGCAACAGCCTTGCGGCCCAAGGCTTGAAGCTCCGCGGCCAATGCCTCGGCCTTTTCCCTGGAGTTTTCATAGGTGATCGCGACGTCTGCGCCTTCGCTGGCGAGACGGAGGGCGATGGCGGCACCGATACCGCGGGCAGCGCCTGTTACCAGTGCGCGCTTACCGGAGAGGGGGAGGGAAGATTGTGTCATGGTAGTTCAGATTCATTCTGTAGTGATCGGTACAGAATGAATGGTGGCGATACCTTGGTCGCGCAAGGGTTTATTTAATGATCAATACAAATTAATATAGGCATATGACCCAGCCCGCCCCTCAAACCCGCACCGCCCGAGGCCGCCCGCGCAGCTTTGACCGCGATCAGGCGCTCGAAAAAGCCATGCGTGTTTTCTGGGAAAAAGGGTTTGCGGCCACGTCGATGACGGACCTCACGTCGGCCATGGGCATTGCTCCGCCCAGTCTCTATGCGGCGTTTGGTTCTAAGGAGGACCTCTATGCCGAGGCTCTGGATTTATATGACCAGCGCGCGCGCACCCTCACCGAAGACATCTATAGCCAAGGGCCGTCACTGCGAGATCAGATCGAGGCGTCCTTGCGTCTGTCGGCTCGTATCGACGGCAAGGATGTTCCGACCGGTTGTATGGTGATGATGGCTTGCGAGCAGTCGTCCGAACTGTCCGAAGACCTGCAGGACCGCTTGTCGGACAAGCGGTGCCGCGGCACGGACATGCTGAAAGACAGGCTGGAGCGCGCGGTGGAGACTGGTGAACTGCGGGCCGATGCGGACGTGGAGGGGCTGAGCCAGTTCTATAGCGTGCTACAGCGCGGACTGGCGCTCAGCGGGCGCGTCGGCATCGAGCCGGATGACATGGAAACCGCTATCGCCAAGGCGATGCAGGCATGGGACCGCCTGACGGCAGCCTGATCAGCTGTAGTTGAAGCTGATTGAGATGCGTTGCTCGGTGGCGCGGTTGGCGGGCACTTCGTGGCGCAGCCAGCTTTCCCACATCAGGATCGTGCCTGACTGAGGGCGCATATAGACGAATGGTTTCTCGGCTTCGGTTGCGGAGTCCGTCACGCCTGGACGGTTCATCATCATGACCAGACGCGGGTCTTCCATCTTCAGCGACGACGCGCCGTCCGGAATATGGATGTAGATGGTGCCCGAGATGATCGAGTGCGGGTGAATGTGGCCGGTGTGGCCGCCGCCCGGCATCAGGATATTGACCCAGAGGTTATCCAGCTTCGGCTTACGCGCGAGATCGAAGTTCAGCGCCTTGGCATAGGCCGTCGCGTGCTTGTCCAGGATGCGCTTCAGCTCGGCAAATTCGGGGAAACGCTGGGGCAGGTCGTTGATCGAGCCATAGGAGGTGTAGCCCGGATAGTGGTTGTCCTCGCACCATTTGATGCCCGCCTCGTCCTCTTCGCCCATCACAAGGCACAGATCGAGCAGCTCTTCATGCAACTCGGCCCAGCCCTTGTCGGGGGCGACGGAGGTTTCGTAAATCTGGGTCGGGAAGAGGGTGCGGATAGCCATAGCCGCCTCATACGCCGATGGCCGCCTGCACGCAAAGCCGTGCTTGCGTCTAGAAGGTCAGGTCTGCCTCGCCGCGCAGGATGGCCTCGGCCTCGGGCGTATGCTTGGGGCCGGTTCGCGGATGCAGCACCAGAGGTGGCAGCAGCCGCAACGGAGCCTTGCCCGTCTTGGTGGCTTGAACCAGCACGCGCTTGGCGGGCTCGTCCGCAAAGGAATGGACGGGGCGGATGGCGAATGATCCGGCCTTAGGAGCCAGTAGCGACAGGATGTCGGCTAGACGGTCGGCGCGGTGAACGATCACGATCTTGCCGCCCTCGCGCACAGACTTCACCAGAAACTCGGTCCAGGCCTTTAGCCCGTCATCGGCTATCCATGCGCCGCGCCGTTCCTCTGCAGGAGGGCGGATAGCGTTCGGGTCGTCGAAATACGGCGGATTGCTGACGGCCCAGTCAAAGGTCGGCAAGTCCAGCGCCTTGAAGCGTTTGGCCACGTCGCCGTTGATGATCGTCGCGCGCTCGGCCACGCCATTGGCCTGCACATTATGCATGGCCAGTTGATAGGCGAATGGATCGCGCTCCAGTCCGGTGACAGAAACCTCGGGGTGGCGTTTGGCGATCTGCATCAACACAGCGCCCGCGCCGCAGCCTGCCTCGATGATGCGCTCGCCCGCTTTTGGCGCGACTGTGGCCGCAAGTAAGGCGGCGTCCATGCCGGCGCGATAGCCTCTGGCGGGTTGGCGCAAAGACACACGGCCACCCAGAAGATGGGTTTCCGTCGTTTCGGCGGTGGTTTGGATGTCGTCTTCGGCTTGACCCTGCATAGTGCGGCCACCATTGTGCGCCGCATCGCGTCGGGGCAAGTCGGCGCGGCATGATTTTGTGATGAAAGAGACTGTTGTGGACGCTGCTACCGCCACTACCCCCCGTTCGAAAGGGGATGTGAACGCCCTTGTCGCTCTGGCGAAGGAGGACATGGCGGCCGTCGATGCCCTGATCATCGACCGCATGCAGTCGGACGTGCCGGTGATTCCCCTGCTGGCCGAGCACCTGATCTCGGCAGGGGGCAAGCGCCTGCGTCCTCTGCTGACCGTGGCATCGGCCCGCGCCTGTGGCGGCGAGGGCGATATCTCGGCGGCGCTCAAACTGGCCGCATCGGTAGAGTTCATTCACACCGCGACCCTGCTTCACGACGACATCGTGGACGGCTCGGAAATGCGCCGTGGCAAGGTCGCCGCGCACCTGATCTGGGGCTCGGCCTCGTCGGTGCTGGTGGGCGACTTCCTGTTCGCCCGTGCATTCGAGCTGATGGTCGAAACCGACTCCATCAAGGCGTTGGGTGTTCTGGCGACCGCGTCTTCGGTGATTGCTGAGGGCGAGGTCCTGCAACTGACCCGCTCGCACGACGTGAACCTCGACGAAGACACCTATCTCCAGATCATCCGCGCCAAGACGGCAGAGTTGTTCGCTGCGGCTGCCGAAACGGGAGCGCTGGGCGTAGGCGTATCGGCAGAGCGCGTGGCCGCCATGCGTGAGTATGGCATGTCGCTGGGTATCGCTTTCCAACTGGCGGACGACGCACTGGATTACGGCGCGACTTCGGAAGCTCTGGGTAAGAATGCCGGTGACGACTTCAACGAGGGCAAGGTGACGTTGCCGCTGCTGCTGGCTATCGAACGCACCAAGGACACGCACGCAGAGTTCTGGACCCGTACCGTCGATAAGGGCGAGCGTACCGAGGGTGACTTCGACATCGCGCTCAACCTGATGCGGGAATGTGGTGCCATCACCGGAACGCTGGACCGCGCTTATGAATATGCGGACCAAGCCAAGGCGGCGCTGTCGATTTTGCCGGAGACGCCGTGGCGCAAGGCTCTTGAAGATGTGGCCGATTATGCGGTCAGCCGCGGGGCCTGATTTGCCTGCTCAACAGACCAAAGCCTCGCCGTCCGGCGGGGCTTTTTCTTTGCGGGGTGCATGAAAAAGGCGCTGATGGGATGCCCATCAGCGCCTCTTCGATTTCAAAGTCTTGCGCGGCTTACTTCAGCGAAGCGCAGAACTTCTGGATACGGGTGCAGGCCTCGGTCAGGGCCGCTTCCGAGGTCGCGTAGGAGATACGGAAGTAAGGGGCCAGACCAAAGGCAGAACCCTGAACAACCGCGACGCCTTCAGCGTTCAGGAGTTCGGTGGTGAAGACTTCGTCGTTCTCGATCACAACTCCCGACGGAGCGGTCTTTCCGATCACGCCCGCGCACGACGGGTAAACATAGAAGGCACCTTCCGGCGTAGCGCAGGTGATACCCTCCGCTTCGTTCAGCATCTTCACGACGAGGTCGCGACGCTTTTTGAAGGCTTCGGCGCGCGGGGCGAGGAAGTCTTGCGTACCGTTGAGCGCCTCAACTGCGGCCCACTGCGAGATGGTGGACGCGTTCGAGGTGGTTTGGCTGGCGACCTTGCGCATCAGGTCGATCAGCGGCTTGGGGCCACCGGCGTAACCGATGCGCCAGCCGGTCATCGAATAGGCTTTCGACACACCGTTCATGGTCAGGGTGCGGTCGAACAGGTCCGGCGCGACCTGAGCGATAGTGGTGTACTCAAAGCCGTCATAGACAAGGTGTTCGTACATGTCGTCGGTCAGCACCCAGACGTGCGGGTGCTTGCGCAGGACGACAGCCAGAGCTTCCAGCTCGGCGCGAGTATAGGCGGCACCGGTCGGGTTCGACGGCGAGTTCAGGATCAGCCACTTGGTCTTGGGCGTGATCGCCGCTTCCAGAACGTCGGGGCGCAATTTGAAGCCGTCAGCTTCTTCGCCAATCACGGTGACCGGCTCACCGCCAGCCAGCAGGACCATGTCCGGATACGACACCCAGTAAGGGGCCGGAACGATGACTTCGTCACCCGGGTTCAGGGTCGCCAGCATGGCGTTATAGATGACCGGTTTGCCGCCCGGAGCGACGTGGATCTGGTTGGTCTCGTACTTCAGGCCGTTCTCGCGCGCGAACTTGGCCACGATGGCAGCCTTCAGTTCCGGCATGCCGTCGGCATCGGTGTACTTGGTTTCACCGCGCTGGATCGCGTCGATTGCGGCCTGTTTGATGTTGTCCGGCGTGTCGAAGTCCGGCTCACCTGCGCCCAGACCGATCACATCGCGACCCTCGCGTTTGAGTTCGCGTGCGCGGGCAGTAACGGCGATGGTAGCCGAAGGCTTTACGCGGGCGAGGGCGGACGACTGAAGGCTGGACATAGTGATCCCGTCTGAACAAATGGACGAATGCGCCGGGGAGGCGAGGGTAGTTACCCATTGCTGCCCGCTTGCACAATCTTTGTGCGTCGAACACGGCATTTTTCCCTCGTTAGAGAGCGATTTATGCGACAGACGACCAATTCTGTGATCCAGATTATCGCGGGGACTACACCGAAGCGTCGCCTGTGGAGGTCGTATGTTTGTTTCTATTTTAGCTGCGCTCGCGGTCGGAGCTCAGCTTCCTCCAGCGACTGATGAAGAGCGGCTTGCGGTATTGGGACTGCCCTCGATCGCCGCCGAGGCTCAAACCGGGGCCGAGATATATCGTGTGCGGCTCATAAACGGGTACGGTCAGCCTCTGCCATCCGTTGCATTCACAAAGCGAAATGGTCAGTCGCCCACATTAGAAGTTCACGGGCGAAGTGGGGCGAGGCTCCACACGGGGGTGAACGATGAAGTCTGGTCGCGGGTTCCCGTAGGCTCCGCCAACGCGGACCGTGAACGCGCTCCCTTAGGATCTCGGCCGCTCCCGGAAGAAATGTGCCTTCACCCTTGGTTCGTGAACGTCGAGATGGCCAATAATGTAGTGCCGGGGCGGGGCCGAAAAGATGTTCGGTCCGCATCGAGCGCGACAGGTTCAGAAAACTATACGACGCGTTACGGGTTCGAACTGGTAGCGCTAGCCATTGAATCCGACGCGCCTTGCCAGTCAATCATAGTCGCAGGCGATGCGGTGGATGCCTTGATCTGGTGTGTCCGCTTCCAAGGGGCGCGGATGGTCGCAGCGTCGCTGTTCAACCAAATCCACAGAACGACAGAACGGGCGGCCGTCGAGCTTCGCACCTCCTCGGCTTGGAAGGCGTTCATGGGGCCGAAAAGCCAGCCTGTCGTGGATTGGTTGGGCGTGTTTGTACGTGCGGAGCCTCTCGACGACAGGGTTTCCACGTTTGTGTGGGACAAAATGCTGTCTTCGCAGTTGTCGCTCTATCCCGAGGTTTACAGTGCTGCCTCCAGTGATGAGGCGATGGTCACGGGTGCAATAATGTTAGGCGGCAAGAAACTCGCCTATACCCAGACTTGGATTTTGGATTCGGCCTTGAACAAGTGGAACCTCAAAAGCTGGACCGTATCCGAAGCTGCGGACGAGAACTGAGACCTTTGCCAAATAACTCCGGCGCACGATTCATAGAGCCCTTGGCACGGCGTTGGCCCGCTATCGCGGCGGGCCTGCTGGTCTTGCTCGGCATGACCCTGCTGTTCGCTGTGGGCAAGCACCATTTCGTGGATAGTCAGGACGAGGTTGCCCGCTGGCTGTCGGGATATCGGGCAGGGCCGTGGGGCGTGGTCGTGGCTTCGGCGCTTTTTACGGCTGCGGCAATCGTTGGTGCCCCCCAGTTCCTGCTGATCGGAATATGCGTGCTGGTTTTCGGACCGTGGCACGGCTTTGCCTATAGCTGGGTTGCGACCGTCGTCTCGGGGGCGATCACCTATTGGCTCGGGCGCGGGCCGGCGGCACGTTGGCTGGATCGCGTCGGTGGGGAGGGCTATGCACGCGTTCGCGCCTTCATCGGAAAAAACGCCTTCGTGGCCAGTTTCGTGATCCGCAACGTCCCGTCGGCACCCTTCGTTGTGGTCAATGCCGCCTTCGGAGCGGTGCGCGCGAACTTTTGGGGTTATTTGGCGGGATGTGCTCTTGGGAGCCTGCCCAAGACAGCAGCGATTGCCTTCTTTGGCGGATCGTTTTTGACCGCCGTAAAGGGCGATGGCGTTTGGTCATCGGCCATTCTGGCGGCAATCGCATTTGTCTGGCTGTTGATCATGGTGCTGACGAAGCAGTGGATTCGCAGCCGCCTGAGACGCGCTGGCTCAGACCTTCAGCCGTGAAAGTGAATTGTGTCGGAAAGGAGTGGGAAATCACCATCTTCCGGCCCGATTTATACCTTCGCTTGCACAAGGCGTTGATCGTATCGCTTAGGCGCTTGCAATCGTCGCATCATAAGGGCAAACCGAAACTTCAGTCGGCTTGGCAAGGGCGATCAGAAGGGCCAACACACCATTTTGGTGTGCGGGCGGGGGCATTGCCGTTGCAGACCAAATCTTTCAGTGCCCTAACAGGCTCAAAACATACATAGCGGTAACCGACGCATGTTCTCACCCCTCTTCGGCATGATCTCCAATGACATCGCGATGGATTTGGGTACGGCTAACACCCTCATCTACATGCGTGGCAAAGGGATCGTTCTGAACGAACCTTCCGTGGTTGCACTTCGCAACGTCGGCGGTCGCAAGATTGTTCACGCTGTTGGCCTCGAGGCCAAGCAGATGCTGGGCCGTACTCCGGGCCACATGGAAGCCATTCGCCCGATGCGCGATGGCGTTATCGCCGACTTCGAAGTCGCCGAGGAAATGATCAAGCACTTCATCCGTAAGGTTCACAACCGCAAGGGTTTCGTGAATCCGAAGATGATCGTCTGCGTGCCGTCGGGCGCAACCGCCGTTGAGCGCCGCGCTATTAACGACTCGTGCCTGAACGCTTCGGCCCGCCGCGTCGGCCTGATCGACGAGCCGATGGCTGCTGCTATCGGTGCCGGCCTGCCGATCCACGAGCCGACCGGCTCGATGGTTGTCGATATCGGCGGTGGTACGACCGAAGTGGCCGTTCTGTCGCTGTCGGGTATCGTCTACTCGCGCTCGGTTCGCGTGGGTGGTGATATGATGGACGACGCGCTGATCGCCTACATGCGCCGCAACCACAACCTGCTGATCGGTGAAACGACCGCAGAGCGCATCAAGAAAGACATCGGTACCGCCCGTACCCCGGCCGACGGCGAAGGCCTGTCGATCGAGGTCAAGGGTCGCGACCTGATGCAGGGCGTGCCGCGCGAAGTGAAAATGAGCGAGCGTCAAGCCGCAGAGGCTCTGGCCGAGCCGGTCTCGCAAATCGTCGAGGCCGTGAAGGTCGCTCTGGAAGCCACTCCGCCGGAACTGGCTGCCGACATCGCCGACAAGGGCATCATGCTGACCGGCGGCGGCGCTCTGCTGCGCGGTCTGGATGCTGAGATCCGCGACCACACCGGCCTGCCGGTTCAGGTTGCTGATGATCCGCTGTCTTGCGTCGCCATCGGCTGCGGCAAGGTGCTGGAGCATCCGTCGTGGATGAAGGGCATCCTGGACTCGACCCTCTAAGGTTCGACAATCCACTGGTGTGAAGGCCGATTTCGTGAGAATCGGCCTTTACTCATTTCCGAACTCCCGACGTTCGCGTCGATTCTGTAAACTTAGCAGGAAGGCTGGCCGTGGCGTTTCGCGACGGACCATTCGAGAATATCAAGTTGCCGCTGGCGTGGGCCGCCGCGGCAGTTGTTGTCGTGGGTATTATCACGGCAATCTTCATGCTGGCAGGTGGTCAGCGTCAGGCCCCGACCCGCATGTCCTATATGCGCGCTGGCGTGGAGACTGCGGCTGCGCCGGTGGGCGAAGCGCTGTCGGCCCCTGTGCGCTGGACGGGCAATGCCTTTGACTACATCGGCGGCTACTTCTTCGCGGTGTCGGAGAACCGTCGTCTGCGCGCCGAGATCGCCGAACTGAACGATTGGCGCGACGAGGCCATCGCCCTCAAAAACATCAACGCCCGCTATGAAAAGATGCTGGGCGTCCATACCGACCCGCCGATTCCCATGGTCACTGGTCGTGCTGTCACGGACACGCGCGGTCCCTTCGCTCGTGCGCGCCTGGTCAATCTGGGGCAGGGCGACGGCGTGCGTCCGGGCAATCCCGTATTGTCTGAGCATGGTCTGGTTGGTCGCATCAGTGGCGTCAGCGGCCCTGTCAGCCGCATGGTCCTGCTGACCGACGTCTCCTCGCGTATTCCGGTAATGGTGGAGCGTACTGACGCACGCGCCGTGCTGGCGGGTGATGCCAGCCGCAACCCGCGCCTAGACTATGTGCGCGGCGTCAACATGGTTCAGGAAGGC
Source organism: Brevundimonas sp. GN22 (assembly GCF_054824005.1). NCBI lineage: Bacteria > Pseudomonadati > Pseudomonadota > Alphaproteobacteria > Caulobacterales > Caulobacteraceae > Brevundimonas > Brevundimonas sp. GN22. The sequence continues at coordinate 11,989 of NZ_JSYD01000052.1, forward strand.
GACCGCGTCATCACCTCGGGTGATGGTGGCGGCGTCCCGCGTGGTCTGCCGGTCGGAATTGTCGCCAAGGGCGTAGACGGCTCGTGGCGGGTGAAACTGTTCAGCGAGCGTGTGGCGATCGACTATGTGCGGGTCCTGCTGTTCCAGGACTTCAACCAGCTGGTTGATCCGTCGGCGCTGAACGCCGCGCCTTTGGCTGCACTGGATTCGGCACCGGCCCCCACGCCGCAGCAAGCCGCCGCCATTGCCGACGCCACCACCCGCCGTGCAGTAGCCAACGCCGCTGCCGCAGAGCGTGCGCGTCTGGCGGAGGCTAATGCCGTGGCACGCGAGCAAGCCGAAGCCGCCGCCCGTCGCCAGCAAGAACAAGCTGCCGCCGCTGCACCGGCGGCCACGCCTGCACCAGCCGGGAATACTCCGGGATGAGGCGGCCCATATCGGTTCGGGTGGTCGGTCCTCTGGAGTGGGTCGTCTATCCGGCCCTTGCGGCCATGGCGCTGACGATCTTGCTGGCCACTCCACTGCGTCTTTTCGGACTGGCGTTGCCAGAGCCGGTGTTCCCGTTGGTGCTGGCCTTCGCATGGCCGATGATCCGGCCCAATGCCTTGGGGCCGATTGTCCTGTTCGGACTGGGACTGTTTCTGGACCTGTTCTGGGGCGGGCCGATGGGGCTTTGGGCGCTTGGTCTGTTGGTCGTCTATGGCACGATGTTGATCATGCGCATCTTCATGTCGGGCCATGCGACGATCATTAATTTCGGATTGTACGCCGGATCGGTGTTGCTGGCCTTCTTCACTGCCTATCTAGTGACGGTGCTTCAGACCGATAACGCTCCGGCTATCATTCCTCTCGTGGGCCAGATGCTGCCGACGTTGCTGCTGTTTCCGGTGGCTGACTGGTTGATGCAGAAGTTCGACGACAATGATGTGAGGTTCATGTGAGTAGTGAACCGCAACTGTTTTTCACGGATGTGAACGAGCGTCAGGGTTCGTTCCTGCGCCGCACTGTGGTGCTGGGGGGAGCGACTCTGGGCGGCTTGGGGCTGCTGGTCGGGCGACTGGCCCAACTCCAGATCGTTCAGGCTGACGAATACGCTACTCTGGCCACGAACAACCAGTTCAACTTCCGCCTCGTGCCGCCGCCGCGCGGCCTGATCAAAGATCGCAACGGGGTGGTGGTTGCCGGCAACCGGCCCAGCTTCCGCGTACTGGTCGTTCGCGACGAAACCAAGGACCTGGACCAGACGCTGGATATTTTGGGGCGGCTGTTGCCCGATACGCTGGAGCGTCGCCGCAATATCATCCGCGAAGTCAACGCCGCGCCGCGCTTCTCGCCGGTTCCGGTTAAGAGCGATCTGTCGTGGGAAGAGTTCGCCAAGGTCAATCTGCACGCGGCCGATCTGCCCGGCATCATGGCCGATATGAACGAGGCTCGTTACTACCCCCACGGCGGTGCCTATGCCCATGTGGTGGGGTATGTAGCGAAGGTCTCGGACAACGACGTCAAGGCGCTGCGCGAACGCGGCGAGGAAGTTCCGTCGATCCTCTACAACCCCGGCTACCGGATCGGTCGTCAGGGCATCGAAAAGGCGCTCGACGAACAACTACGTGGCGAGGCGGGCGGAAACCGGGTTGAGGTTGACGTTCGTGGCCGTGTGGTTGCTGAGGACATGGCTGGCTCCAAGCCGCCGGTCCAGGGGGCCGAGGTCGTCCTGACGCTCGATAACGATATCCAGCAGCGTGCCCTCGAAGTGTTCGGTGAGGAAGCGGGCAGCATCGTCGTCATGGATGTGCGCAACGGCGACATCCTTGCAATGGTGTCATCGCCATCCTTCGACCCGAACCTCTTCGTTTCGGGTGTTCCGTCGCGCATTTATCGCGCGCTTGCCGATTACGAGCGCCGTCCGCTGACCGATAAGGCGTTGTCGGGTACGTTCGCGCCCGGCTCGACCTTCAAGCCCGTGGTCGGTCTGGCCGCGATGAAGCGCGGTGTGGACCCGAACCGACGCATTGTTTGCAACGGCAGCTTCTATCTGGGGCGCCGCTTTGCCTGCCTGGGCCGACATGGCGCATTGGATCTGCGCGGCGCGCTGAAGGCGTCTTGCAACGTCTATTTCATGACGCTGGCTACCGAGATGGGCCCTGACGCGATTGCCGAGGCCGCCCGCGATATGGGCTTTGGCCAAACCTTTGATATCGGCATTTCGGGACAGAAGGCGGGCCTCGTGCCTGACCGCGAGTGGCGCCGGAAGAATCCGGTGCGCGGTGACGCCAAATGGTATCCGGGCGAAACTCCCAGCTACGGTATCGGGCAGGGCGCACTGACGGTCAATGCGCTGCAGCTTGCGGTCTATACCGCGCGTATCGCCAATGGCCGCAAGGCAGTCGTGCCGCGTCTGATCAAGTCCATCGGCGGGGTCGAGCAACAGACCAGCGCGTTTGCGGACCTGCCGTATGATCCCAACATGTTCCAGGTCCTGCGCGACGGCATGGAAGCCGTGACCGCAGCGGGTGGTACGGGGTTCCGGAACAGCCAACTGGGCCTTGGCACTGTGAAAATGGCAGGCAAGACCGGCACGGCGCAGGCTCGTAACTATGGGGCCGGTTCGCGTAAGGGCGCAGGTCGACCGTGGGCCCAGAAGGACCACAACCTGTTCGTCGCCTATGCGCCCACCGACAACCCTCGCTATGCCGTTTCGGTCATTGTCCAGCACGGCGGTCTGGGCGGCGGCACCGCCGGTGCGCCGCGAGCGCGCGAGGTCATGAAGATTGCCCTCCTGAAGGATCCCGAAATCCGCGCCCGTATCGAGCAGTCGGGCTTCGAGGTGCAGGAAGATGCCGGTGCACTCGAGGCCGAGGCGCGGGGCGAGCCTGACAACATCGTGGCGACCAATCCTGCCACCCCGCCGCCGCTTGTGGAGTAGGGAAGATGACGGCATCCGCCCTGACGCGTCCTGGTGAGCGCGAGCGTCTTTCGACCAAACTGACCCAGATCGACTGGCGTATTGTCGGCCTGCTGACCTTCCTCGCGGGGGTTGGCACGCTGATGCTGTACTCGCTTGGCAAGCTGTCGTGGGAGCCGTGGGCCGCCAAGCATCTCATCCGCTATGCAGTCCTGCTGCTGGCTATGCTGGGGCTGGCGCTGGTCCATCCCAAGTGGTGGTTCCGCTCGGCCTATCCGCTGTATGGCGTCTTGCTTGTGATGGTCGCCTTGGTGGATTTTACTCCGCTCGGCTACACGGCAGGCGGTGCGAAGAACTGGCTAAATCTGGGTGTCATCCGCATCCAGCCCGCCGAGTTTATGAAGCTGGGCTTGGTGTTGGCCCTGGCGCGCTGGTATCACAACCACTCGGCCCAAGAGGCCCGTTGGTCTTGGAAGCTGCTTATTCCCGCAGGCATGATCGGGGTGCCGTTTGTACTCGTCGCGGCCCAGCCTGACCTAGGGTCGGCTATGATCATCGGCCTGACGGGTGCTGCGGTAATGGTGCTGGCGGGCTTGAGCTGGCGCGCTATCGGGGCGGCAGCGGCCGCTGCGGTCGCGATCATTCCGCCCTTCGTGATGTTCGTGATGCACGACTATCAACGCAACCGAGTGCTGAACTTCCTTAATCCGGAGATGGACCCCTCGGGCACAGGTTACAACATCATCCAGTCCAAGATCGCGCTGGGCTCAGGCGGCCTGATGGGCAAGGGCTTTGGCCTCGGGAGCCAGAGCCAGTTGGAGTTCCTGCCAGAGCGCCATACCGACTTCATTTTCTCGACGGTATCGGAAGAGTTCGGCTTCCTCGGTTCATTCACCGTGCTAGCGGCCTATGCGGCGCTGATCCTGATCGCGCTGCGGATTGCGGCCCTGTCGCACAGCCACTTTGGACGCATCGCCAGCTCGGGGATGACGGCCTTCGTGGCGCTGTTCGTCCTGATCAACGGGGCCATGGTCATGGGTCTGGCACCTGTGGTCGGCGTGCCCATGCCGATGCTGTCCTATGGCGGCTCGGGTATGATGACGGTGATGATCGGGTTCGGTTTGGTTATGTCGGTGCGCGTCCACCGCTATGCCGAACTGCCTAAAGGGCATGGCCTGTTCTAACAACGGTCGCTAGGGTAGGGGCATGACCGAGCCACTACCCAAGGCCGATCCGGCCATGTTTTCCGATTGCGGCGACACCCCGTGCCCGCAGCCTGTGACCGCAGACCCTGCCAACGCCAACGCCGTTCAGGACATGTCCGTCCGCATGCGCGACAATCCGGCAGAGTGGGCGTTTGTGCGCCTGTCCAAACTCATTCAGGAGTTTGAGGCCAATCTCAACAAAGACGAGGAAATCGGGGCCACCGTCGTCGGTTTGCCCGGAGATGGCACGATGCAGATCGTCGATGTCGGGTTTTGGGGGCCGGACCTGATCATGTTCTTTGGCCGGAACGTGGACGGAAAGCCTGTCCGGCTGATCCAGCATTACACCCAGCTCAATGTGGTGCTGAGTGCGGTCCGCAAGCCGGAAGATCAGGCTGAACCCAATCGCATCGGCTTCCGTCTGGACGAGTTGGTGAAAAGCACCAACCCGTCCTTGGGACGTCCGTAAAGATTACTGCTTCGCGGCCCAGTCGGTGCCGCGGATCAGGCTGTCGACGATGCCCGGCTCGCTGGAGGCGTGGCCTGCGTCGCCGATGATCTCAAGCTTGGCCTCGGGGAACGCACGGTTCAGGGCCCATGCGCCCGATGCGGGTGTCACTACGTCCCAACGACCTTGAGCGATCCACGTCGGGATATGGCGGATTTTTTCGACGTTTTCGATGATCCAGTTTTCGCTGTCGAAGAAGCCGCCGTTGGTGAAGTACCAGTTCTCGATGCGCGCAAAGGCGACGGCGAACTCCGGATCACCGAACTTGTCCGGTGCACCTGCCGCGCCGGCGACCGTGACGGTGTTGCCTTCCCATGTGGCCCACGCCACGGCGCAGCGATTGCGCTCTTCGATGTTGTCACCCGTCAGGCGCTTGTAATAGGCGGCCATCAGATTATCGCGCTCGTCCTCGGGGATCGGCGCGAGGAAGTCCTCCCACAGGTCGGGGTGAATCATCGATGCCCCGTCTTGATAGAACCAGTGCAGCTCTTTCTTCGTCATCAGGAAGATGCCGCGCAGCACCAAAGCGCGCGTGCGCTCGGGGTGTTTGATCGCATAGGTCAGCGACAGGGTTGAGCCCCATGAGCCGCCAAACACGACCCATTTGTCGATACCCAGCAGCTCACGGATGGCCTCGATATCGTTCACCAGATCCCACGTCGTATTGTTCTCGAGGCTGGCGTTCGGGCGCGACAGGCCGCAACCACGCTGGTCGAACATGACGATGCGATAGACTGCCGGATCGAAAAAGCGGCGCATACCCGGATTGACCGCACCGCCCGGACCGCCGTGCAGCACGATGACAGGAATGCCCTGCGGATTGCCGCTCTCTTCCCAATAGATTTCGTGGACGCTGTCCGTCTTCAGCCAGCCGTGATTGTTCGCTTCGATCTCGGGATACAGGTCGCGGCGGGGGGCGGTGATTGGAGGAAAGGCCATGAGGGTTCTTTCTACAGGTTACGCGATGAGCTCACCGTGCGGCGCACAGCGTGCCCGGCCAGCAACAGCCAGCCCAGAATCATCAAACTGCCGCCGATCGGGGCGACGGCTCCCATGAAGCGAAGTCCGGCCAGAGCCAGCAAAGTAAGAGCCGAACAGAACACCAAGCCGCCCGACGCCGCAAGCCAGCCTGCTATCCGTCCGGCACGACCGGAATCGGGCCAAAAGCCAATGGCGGCGGCCAATACAGCGTGGACCATTTGGTACTGTCCGCCGGTCTGCAGCAGCTCAGCTTGGGAACTGGCGACCCCGTGGGCACCAAATGCGCCGATGGCGACGGACATAGCCCCGTTCAGGGCGGCGAAAACGATGAGGTTTTTGTTCGCTCTCATGACCAAGGTTTAGACTACATCCGGCCTAAAGTCTCTGCTACCGGCCCGCGCATGAATTCGGCAGCTCGCGTCTCCCTGCAATATGCACTCCTGTTCGGCACCACTGGTGTGGTCATGCCGTTCGCAGCCTTGTGGCTGGCTTCCACCGGTATGACAGGGGCGCAAATCGGCCTTCTGTTGGCTCTGCCGATGGTGGGGCGACTGGCGACGGGGCCGCTGTTAGCGGTCTGGGCCGACGGGTTCAAACACCGCAAGACCGCCATTGCCCTCCTAGGACTGGCCATGGCTGCGGGCTATGGCGGAGCCGCGCTGGTCGACAGCACACTTCTGCGCGGTGCGTTCTGGTTCATCGGGGCGACGGCCTGTGCGGCCATCATTCCGCTCGTGGACGTTCTGACGTTGCGGGTCGCCAAACGCGACGGCTATCCCTTCAGCCTGCCTCGGGGATTTGGCTCTCTGGCTTTCGTTATGGCCAACGTCGGAATGGGGGCGCTGCTGACGCAGTGGTCAGAGCAGGCGGTGATCGTATGGATTGTGGCCGCCAGCACGCTGTGCACGATGGTGTCGCTGCTCGTTCTGCCTGCTTTGCCGGTGACCGAGGATGGGCTTACCCAGTCGGGTAGGGAGCGTTTCCGCGGACTGGGTCGCTTGCTGAAGAACCGCATCTTCATGGCCGCTGTGCTGGGCGTTGGCGCTATTCAGGCCGCCCACGGCTTCTATTACAGCTTCTCCGCCATCCTCTGGAAACAGCAGGGCATTCCCGAGAGCACTACCGGTCTGCTTTGGGCCTTTGCCGTCGCGGGCGAGATTGTCTTTATGTGGCTGATCGACCCGTGGCGTCGCAAGATCGGGATCGGACCGTTCACGTTGGTTATCATCGGCGGCATGGCCGCTGTCGCACGCTGGCTGTTTATGGCCGGAGAGCCGGCGGTTGGGTGGCTTCTGCCGCTACAGGCACTGCATGCCTTCACCTTCGCCGCTGTTTATCTGGGCAGCGTGGAGATCGTCGACACGCTTAGCCCGCGTCAGGATCACACCTCGTCGCAGACGCTGGCGTCCATGCTTTCCTCGGGCCTGATGACGGGTCTGGCGACAGCCGCATCCGGTCCGATCTTTGATCGTTGGGGCGGTGCTGGCTATCTGCCTATGGCGGGCTTGGCCGTCGTGGGGGTCTTCGCGGTTATGGCAGTACGCGCCGAGGTCAGGCGCGGCCTGCCCCAAATCGCGGAGCCTGCGTAAAGTTCTGCGTCATTACAATGACGGCGCTCTTCACCGCCTGCGCGATGGAGGCTTCCGTCATGGAAGCGGGGAAGCGCAGAAGCGCCACCGGAGGGGTTTCCAGAGATTCCCCGATCCGGTTCAGCAAGCCGTAAAGCAGCTCGCTGCCCTCGTCGGGCTCATGCTCGGAAGAGGCGACGATCGAGACGTGGGCCTTGGCGACGGCATCGAGGATATCAGCCGCCGGACCGGTCGAGCGGACTACGCCGGGGCCGTCAGCGGAAATCCGTATGCCGTTCTGGTGCGGGATTTCGGCCCGCAGCTGCAGGCGGGCGGCGCCTTCGTGGCGGGTATGTCCGATCAACAGCACGGCCCGGGCGTCACGGCTCAATAACCGCTCGGCCAAGCTTTCCGCCAAGCTGGCGATGTTGCTGTCACCTTCGACGAGTTCGGTCTGGACGCCTTCGGGTTGCCACGGCACGCCGGACAGGTCCTCGACCAGATCCCATGCAGGGTTGGTAGAGGACCAGTTGCAGATCAGGATAGTTGGACGACGGTCATCGTGCGCGGACTGCGTTGAAAGAGCCATCAGCTAAGCTACTCCTGCCCATTGCCCGGGAAAGCTGCATATAGAGGCCAAAGCGGTCAACCCCCTGTATAGGTTGCGCCGATCAGCGATTATCGTTCAGCGCCGCATCATAGATGAGGAAGGCGCGGCCATCGTCCGTTGCCAGCCGTGCGTTGACCGTGTGCTGGTCATCGCCGTACTCGGCCAGCGCAGCAGCATAACGCTCTACATAGCCGAGGATGTCGCGGTGCAGCTCCTGATCGGCGGTGACGCGGCGGTTGACGCTGCGGACGGCGGCGGGGGCCACGCGGCGCACGATCTGGCGGGCGCGCGTGACATCCTGACGGGCCAGAGCGTAGGCGGCGTCTTCGATGCGGGCGCGTGGCAGAAGGGCATTCGGGTCCACGCCCATACGACGGATGGCAGACACGGCGCGCTCGGTCAGAACGCTCATCGCCACGGGGGCCGGTGGGACCGGCTCTGCATAGGATGATGCCCAAGGGGCCGACTGAGCGGGAGCACGCGTCTCGTGGAGCGGCGGGGCGGCGCGCAGCGGAATGCGGGGGGACAGGTCGTCTGCCGGCGCGTGCGGTTCGTTGGGCGTAGAGCCCATCAGGCGCACCGCCTCGTTGACCATCTCATAGTTCTTACGAACGCGATCCTGGAAGCCCATGTCCAGCGCTTCAGCCTCGGCGGCGGCGCGGCGGGAGGCATCGGTCAGGCTGGCAAGGCTTTGTTCTGCGGTCTGGCGGACTGCGGCCATGCGCTGGGCCGCTTCTTCGGGCAGACGTGCTGTACGGTCATCCAGATCACGAACCGAGGTCTCGATACGGCCCAATGCCTCGTTCATGCGCTGGGTCAGTGTTTCCAGACGCGACATGGCTTCCATGCCAGTGTGGTCCACCAGTTTGAGGGTCTCATCGACAATGCGGCGCGCACCGGCGATGCGCGACTCTGCCGCGTCATCGGCCTGACGGGCCGCGTCGAACAGGCTCTCGCCCAGTCGGTCGGCACGGATCTGGGCTTGTTGCAGCGCTTGTTCGGCCAGTTGGCGCTGTTCAAGAGAAGCGCGGTTCAGGGTTTCGACGGCAGCGCGGGTTTCCGCCAGCAGACGGTCGCGGCTTTCGGCGGCCAGCGCCTCGAACTTGTCGAGCGACAGCTTGGTCGCGGCGTCGAAGCCTTCGGCCTCTCGTTGGGACATGTTCACCAGCGTTCGGAACTGCTCGAGAACGGCCTCGACCTGATTTTTGATGCCCTCGGCAATCTGGTCGCCGGTTTGGTTTAGATCGTTGGCCGCCGTGCGCGTCTCGCTGAGGTGGTCGATAAACTGGGCGCGCTGGCTTTCGATCTGGGCTGCAAAGTCTTCCTGATCGGTGCGCAGCGAATAGGCGGCGGTGACAAGGGCGGCGCGTTGCTGGCTCAGACCATCTTCAACGGCCTTGATCTGTTCGCTGACGCCGGTGCCGGCGGTTTCCAGACGCAGGGTCTGGCGGCCAAGGTCTTCGGCGGCGACACGGGCGGCGTCCTGCGCCTCGTTGGCGGCGGCTGCAAGGTCGGCTGCACGGGCTGCGAGGGCAGCCTCGGCTTCGCGCAGTTGGGCCTGCGCCATGTCCGAAGCTTCAACAACCATTTGAGCCTGACGCTGAACGGCGTCCGCAACCGACAGTGCCTTGCTGTCCAGAGTTTCGCCCAGCGTTGCCAGCTGCTGGCGCTCGTCGCCCATGGTGCGGGTGATATTCTGGGTCGCGGCCTGGGCGGTGCGCGCGGCATCGGACAGGCGGGTCGCTTCGGTCAGAAGGATTTCGCGCAGCTGCGTCAGTTCCTGACGCGCGCGCTCTGCCATACCGGCGGCTTCGTCGATGTCGGTTCGGAGCGAGGCGACAATGCCGGACGTTTGCTGTGCACCGTAGAGCGTGGGGGCTACCAGGGCATCAGCCAGTTCACGCGCGCGGTTGCTCTCGTAAGCCAGCGCAGAGCCTAGGCGCAGCGCATGGGCCAACAGGAAGGCAAGTCCCACAGGCGCAACCGCGATGAGGGCGTAAACCGCAATGCGGATGGGCTCCAGATCCACCATGCCGGAGCCAAACTCATAGGCGAACCACGAGCCGATGCCGCCCACCCACAAGGCCGAACCAATGATGGCGAAGGCATAGGCCGCGCTACTGCGGGCAGGGGTATTTCTCTTTGTCTTGGCAACCTTGGTGGCCTTGGTCGATGCGACCGCGGGCTGTGTCTCGTTCGGTGCAGTTAGCCGACCGTCCGCACTTTCGGCCAAGGGCGAGAGGAACTGGTTCTGGCGTTCTGCGTCACGGCTGCGCTGCTCGGCCTGACGTTGCTGCTCGGCCAGACGGCGGCGCTGACGTTCGGACATGGGGCGCGCATAGGGATCGGGCTTGGGCTCGACGGCCTCGGCCTTCTTTTCCGGCTGGGGCGGGATGGCGTCAATCGGCGTATCGAACGGGTCGTTCAGAGGCGCGTTGTCGATATCCGCTGCGCCAGTCGCTGCAGAGGTTTCTGACGAGGTTTCTGGCCGATGGGGTGTCGTCATGGGCGTCAATCTCGGTCGGCTATGCGTCGGTGGGCAGGATCGAAGCTAGGACCCTAGACGCTAGCAGGAGCCGCGCAAAGCCGCATATGGCTGAAATTTGCGAAGAAATAGGCGGAAAACTGAGGGAAACCGGCCGTTCGTTCGCCCGGATAGCCGAAGAATCAGGGCTTCAGACGTCAGCAGGTCTTGCTGGCGTTTGCTTTCCCGGCTTCATCCGGCGAAGAATGACATTCCGGCAAGCGCTTGATTTCCAAGGGCTGCGACACGCGATCGATATTCAAGCCGAACTGGGCAAGGGCCGCAGCGGCTAGGAAGGCAACAATGCCTGCCAGAAAATCGATCAACATCTTCATGCGGCATTCATGCCAGAAGTTGTGAGTTGCGGCAATCTCTGGGCGGCATAAGGTCCGCATTGCGCGCGTTTTTTACGATCTTGCGGAACCTTGTCACGCGGCTGTCGCTGATCAGGTGTTGGTGGGCAAGTGGCTGTTACGACCGGGGGGGATATGCTTAGGCGCACAGTATATGACCACTCCCTCCTGATCGAGGGGGATGCCATCTGGCGAACGGCTGTAGCGGGGCGGCTGTCTCCGCTGATGGAGAACGATACCTATTTCGAAGCCCTAAGCGCGGCTTTGGAAAAGGCGGAAAAGTCAGTGTTGGTTCTGGGTTGGCAGTTCGATCCGCGGACGCGCCTTGATCCCCAGTCCCCCAGTGACGAACGCCGATTTGAAATCGGCGAGCGGCTCAAATCCATGGTGAAGCAGAGGCCGGAGCTTGAAGTTCGCCTGTTGATCTGGCGCTCGCCGATCCTGATTGCCGCCTCTCAGGGGTTCTATCCGCACAAGGCGCTCAAATTCTTCAACAAGCGCATGGTTCAGCTGGAACTAGAGGGTGTGGGCCTTCTCGGAGCCTGCCATCACCAGAAGGTGGTGGTCATCGACGATAAGGTGGCCTTCTGCGGCGGCGGTGATATCTCGGTCGACCGCTGGGACGAGGAGGGACACTTCAGTGGTGATCCCCGCCGCTGCATGCCGTCCGGCCTGATCCCTTCACCGCGCCATGAGTGGATGAGCGTTGTCGACGGCGATGCGGCCAGAATGCTGGGCGATCTCGTACGCCAGCGCTGGGCGATGGCAACAGAGGAGGCCCTGCCAACGGTTCAGACCGATGGTGACCCGTGGCCGGACCACGTCGCGCCGATCTTTACCGATATTCCTGTCGGACTGTCCCGCACCTATCCGGCCGTGAAGGGACGCGATGAGGTGAGGGAAAACGAAGCTTTACATCTTGAAGCAATACGTGCGGCTAAATCTCTGATTTACATGGAAAATCAGTACTTCACTTCACCTTTGATCGCCTCCGCCATTGCCGAGCGTTTGGCCGAACCGGATGGCCCCGAAGTGGTGTTGGTCTCAACCGGACGCAGCCCGTCCTGGTTCGATGGTTTGACCATGGATACGGCGCGGGCGGAGGTGCTGTGGCGATTGGAAAAAGCAGATGTGCACGACCGCTTCTTCTCCTTCTATCCGGTGACCCGTCGAGGCGACCGGATCATCGTCCACGCCAAGATGACCATTGTGGACGACAAGCTGATGCGGATCGGGTCCAGCAATCTCAACAACCGCTCGATGGGGCTGGATACTGAATGCGACCTATCGTTCGAGGCTCGTGACGAGACCGAGCGCACTGCCATCCGCCGGCTTCGCCAGCACTCGCTAGGGCATTTTATCGGTGTTTCGACCGACGACTTTGCCGAGGCCGAAAGCCTGATGGGGGGTGTGGGGCGATCTGTCGCCACCTTCGGTCAGGCCCGTATGCGGGCGATGGGGCTGCGCCAACCTACGGGGATTGAGCGCATGTTTGCCGAATGGCAGTTGGGCGACCCGCTCTCCGCACACGATGCGTGGCGGCCTTGGAGGCGACGTCATCTGACGCGCGCCACCCGTCCGCGTTCCGAAGGCGGCACGGCGGCCGGTTAAGCGGCGATCTCGAAATCCATCACCAACGGAAGATGATCGGAAGCCACCCGTGCCAACGGGCTGGTCGGCACCCGGATGCCAGTGACGCGGATATGCGGACTGATGAACAGATGGTCGATCCGTATCGCCGGGAAAGCGGACGGGAAGGTCTTGATGGACGGTTTCAGCCCCAGAACCCGCTGGGCGTCCTTCAGGTGGCGGGTCAGCTCGCCATAGGGGCGGGTGATGGACGTCGCGTTGAAATCACCGGCGAGGATCGTTGGGCCCTCGCACGCGCCCACCCATTCTCGGCTGGAAAGGGCGGCGGCCTGTTTGCGCTGTTCGCGCGGCACAAGACCCAGATGGGTGTTGATGATGTTCAGCCAATGCTCGCCAATCTGGATGCGCGACCAGACCGCGCCCCGAGGTTCCAGACCCCTAATGCCGGTTACCGATGGCAGGCTGTCAGCGCGGACGAGCGTTTCGGGCAGGCGCGAGAGAATGGCGTCGCCATACTGCTCGGCCTCGATCCGCATGGCGGGGTGAAACCGCGACGTCATATTCAGGCGCTGGGCCAGTTCGGCGGCCTGATCGACGCTGCCGGTCCGCAGGCGCCCGACATCCAGTTCCTGAAGACAGACGATGTCGGCATCTTCATCGGCAATGACATCGGCAATGCGCGCGACGCTTAATGTCCGGTCTGTGCCCACGCAGCGGTGGACATTGTAGGTAAGCAGTCTGGGCATGACCGTATGAAAACGCAGGAATGTGACGAAAGATCAGTCGATCAGAGAACGATCAGTCTATCGGGGACTTCGTTGATATCGTTTTCACGCGGCGGGAAATGCTCGGCGAGCGCATTGCCACATAGAGCGATGGCGTCCTCCATCCCGTCTATCGGCTGCCCGCGCTTGATACCGCGCACTAGCGCCTGAACCGTTTCACCCCAGAATTCCGGCTTTGTTTTGGAGTAAATACCGGTGTCGGCGATGACCTCGACCTCATGATCGGCCATGGCGGCAAAGATCAGGACGCCGGTACGGTCCACGGTATCGTGCAGGCCGTGGGCCATGAACTGTTGCAGGGCAACGCGGCGGACGCGGGCACGACGAATGCGCTGCGGCACCATTATAAGCCCTATGACCGGTATCATGCTCAGGAGATAGACACCGATGAAGGTGAGGGCTTGGGCGATAATATAGGCGGTAAGAGCCTGGTTGACCTCGTTGGACTGGCTGGCCGCGTGGGCTATGTGCCAACCGTCGTTGACGCCCAACCATTCGCCCGTCAGGCCTAAAGGCACTAGCACGGCAGGCAGGACCAGTGACGCTGTCGCCGCCCACGCCAGCCGGATATCGCGATAGGTCGAGACCCGCCGCGAGATGACGCAGAAGATTTCGCCACTGGTGTTGGCTTCGGCTGCGGAAATGGCGCTCGAGACGCGTGCGTGATCTTCGGGTGTGAAATCCATTACCAACCTCCAGACGCACCGCCGCCGCCGAAGCCGCCGCCGCCGCCGCCAAATCCGCCGCCGCCGCGACCACCGCCGCCGCCACGTCCACCGCCACCGCTGCTGACGATCATCGAAAGGATCTGTGCCGTCGTCCACAGTACAGTGCCCGCACCATTGGCTGCGCCATGGATGCGACGACCGCGTCCGCCTGAAGCAGCTCCTGCCGTAGCGCCCAGAGCCACCATCACACCGAAGACGATGAAGACGATCACCAGTATGCGCGAAGTGCCGTCGCTGCCGGATTGAGCCTCTGCCTGCATTTTGGCAGCGCGGGCAGCGGCCTCTTCGGGATCCAGAGTAAGCTGGGTGGCAAGGGCATCGACGCCCTTGTCGATCCCGCCGTAATAGTTGCCTTCGCGGAACGAGGGCAGGATGTCGTTGCGAATAACGATGGATGCAAAGGCGTCGGTGATGACGCCTTCGAGGCCGTAACCCGTCTCGATGCGCACCAGTCGGTCATTCGGTGCCACAATCAGCAGCGCACCGTTGTTGGCCTCTTTCTGGCCAATGCCCCAACTGCGGCCCAGTTGGTAGCCGTAGTCGGCAATATCATAGCCTTCGAGCGAGGCGAGCGTGACCACGACCACCTGATCGGTCGTCGACTGTTCGAGGCGCGAAAGCTTTTCCGTCAACGCAGCCTCTTCGGCAGGCGTGAGGATATTCGCGCCGTCGACTACGCGTCCGGTCAGAGCGGGAAACTTGATGTTGCTCTGGGCCATGGCCGGAAGCGGCATTGCCGTTCCCAGCCACAGACCCAGTACAAACAGAAGGGCGAGTGCCCTTTTCATTGGCTGAATGCCTTAGTTGGCAGCGGCAGGAGCCGCAGCAGGAGCCGAGCCCGGAGCCACAGCCGGAGCATTACCGCCCGGTTGAGCCGCAGCGCTCGGGTTCAGGCCGTCGAAGTTCACGTTCGGTGCCGTCTGGGCTTCAGCCGTAGCGGTGAACAATTGCATCGGCTTGGAGCCGCTCTGGATGGTCTTGGCCCAGATGATGCTGGGGAAGGTGCGCAGGGTAGTGTTGTAGTCGCGAACGGCTTCGTTGTAGTCGCGGCGGGCAACCGCGATGCGGTTCTCGGTACCTTCCAGCTGCGACTGCAAGGCGACGAAGTTCTGGTTCGACTGAAGCTGCGGATAGGCCTCAACCGTCACCAGCAGGCGCGACAGGGCACCCGACAGTTCGCCTTGGGCTTGCTGGAACTGCTGGAAGGAAGCCGGATCATCCGCGTTCACATTGACGCTGGTGGCCTTGGCGCGGGCTTCGATGACCTGCGTCAGGGTGGTGCGTTCCTGAATGGCGGCACCTTGAACGGTCGCAACGAGGTTCGGCACCAGATCGGCGCGGCGTTGGTACTGGCTCTGGACGTCGGCCCAAGCGGCCTGTGCGCGCTCGTGCTTAGTCGGAATGGTGTTGTAACCGCAGGCACCCACAGCCGGAGCCAGAGCGATAACAGCGGCCACGGTGGCCATACGGGGGGACATACCAGCCATCAGCTTCCTCCTGTCGGTCACTATGACCGATCTCGGGTATAGGATTGGGGTGCGATGGGGCCTTAGCGCAAGTCCAAAGCCACATCGCTTTACAAAATTACTGCGCCAGAAGGTCGTCCGGCTTTACGCCGACGGACCGGCAAGCTGCCGTATAGGTGTTGGCCAGCAGGCAGGCGATGGTCATCGGACCCACGCCACCCGGAACCGGAGTGATCTTGCCTGCGACCTGAGCAGCTTCGTCGAATGCCACGTCGCCGACTACGCGGGTCTTGCCATCGGCGGCCTTGACCGGGTCCTTGGAGGGGACGCGGTTGATGCCCACGTCGATAACGGTCGCGCCCGGCTTGATCCAGTCGCCCTTGATCATTTCCGGACGGCCAACGGCGGCGACAAGAATGTCGGCGGTGCGGCACAGGGCCGGAAGGTCCTTGGTGCGCGAGTGGGCGATGGTGACGGTGCAGCTCTCGCCCAGCAGCAGTTGCGCCATCGGCTTGCCCACAATGTTGGAGCGACCAACGATGACGGCATTCAGGCCCGACAGGTCACCCAACTGATCCTTGAGCAGCATCAGGCACCCCAGCGGCGTGCACGGCACCAGACCGTCCTGACCCACAGCCAGACGACCGGCGTTCACAACGTGGAAGCCGTCCACGTCCTTGTCCGGCGAGATGGCGTCCAGCACGGCATTGGAATCAATGTGAGCGGGCAAGGGCAGTTGAACCAGAATGCCGTGAATGCCGTCATCGGCGTTCAATTGGGCGATCAGATCCAGCAGCTGGTCTTGAGTGGTATCTTCCGTCAGGCGGTGCGTGTCGGAGCGCATACCGGCTTTCAGAGTGGTCTCGCCCTTGTTGCGAACATAGAGCTGGCTGGCGGGGTCCTCGCCCACAATAACGACTGCCAGACCGGCCTTTACGCCATTTGACTTGATAAGGCGCTCAACCGCTGCGCCAACTCGCGTCACCAGCGTTTGGGCAAAGGCCTTGCCGTCAATGATTTCGGCAGCGGCATTTTCGGTCGCCATGGGTTTGACTCCACCTGTTGGCACGGAACTGAATTCGTTCGGGGCGATTTACAGGCGCCACGGTTCGTCGTCTATGATGACGTTATCTTATTGAAGAGGCAGACCCCTTATGCGTCACTCGTTGCTTGCCGCCGTCAGTGTCCTGGCAATCCTCAGTGCCCCGGCATTGGCAAACGCGCAGGCGGATAGCGGATCGGTCCGGGTGGGGCAAAGTGTCTCTGGCAATACCGACGATGATGGCCGCGACTATACCCTGACGCTGCATGCAGGTGACGGCATCGAAGTCATCATGCGCAGCGACGATATTGATTCCCTGCTCGAGATCTACGGGCCTTCGGATTCCGAGGAGCCGCTGGCGATGGACGATGACGGTCTCGGCGACGGGCTTCATTCCCGCCTGCGCTTCATGCCGTCCGAGAGCGGCACCTATCGTATTCGCGCCAAGTCCCTGTCCGAGGCGGGCAATTTCAGCCTGTCGGTTCAGCGCTGGCGGCCGACGCCGGTCCGTTCGGTCAACATCAGTCGCGGGCGCGAGGTACGCGGCCAGATCAACAATCGTAGCTCACAGGATAATGACGGCAACAAGTTCCAGCAGTACCGCCTGAACCTGTCGCAGGGCGAGCGCGTCGCGATCAAGGTCGAAGCCAACGATATCGACCCCATCGTCCGAATTGGCCGTGAGACGAACGGTGTGTTCGAAGAGCTGGGCGTGAACGACGACGCGCCGGGCGCAGGTCTGAACTCGCAATTGAACTTCTCTGCGCCGACCAGCGGCACCTATGCCATTCGCGTAGGCTCGGTAAGCGGCTCGGATGGGCCATTCACGATCACTGTAGAGGACGCCGCCCCCCTGACACCGCCGACCCCGATTGTCATCGGCGAGAGCGTTGCGGGCGAACTGTCCGATAAGACCCCGACGGGGATGTCGGGCGTGCGCGCCGACCGCTACGCCTTGCCGGTTGTGGAGGGACAGGCCTATGAAATCACTATGACAGGCGATGATTTCGATGCCTTTTTGAATGTTTATGATGAAGCGGGCACCGAAGTGGCGTCGGACGATGATAGTGCCGGCGACCTCAACCCGTCGCTGTTGCTGACCCCGAAAACCAGCGGCACCTACATCATCGAGGCCCGCGGTTTGTCGGACGCTAATGGTGCCTACACGCTGGAAGTTGAAAGCGTAGAGCCGCCACCGCCACCGCAACCGCTTGCGATGGGTCAGGAAGTGGAGGGGGAACTGACCGATGACGATGCACGCCTGAAAGGCAATGCCCGTTTCGACGGCTACAGCTTCACGGCGACCGAGGGTCAGCGGCTTCAGATCACCATGACCTCGTCCGAGTTTGATGCAGTGCTGGAAGTCGGCAAGGCTGAAGGGACTTTCGAAGCCCTGGCCAGTGACGACGACGGCATGGGGCAGGGCACGAACGCGCGCCTGACCTTTGATGTGCCCGAGGACGGCGAATACATCATTCGTGCCCAGAGCTTCGATGACGGACGCGGGGCCTATCAATTGCGCTTGACCGATCGCGGGCCTGAACCGGAATCGGGCAGCCTGTTGATTGGATCGACTGTGCGCGGCTCGCTGGGCGAAAACGACAACACCTCGAACGAAGGCCGCTTCGGGGGCGGCTATTACGACGACTACACCTTTGCCGCACGCAAGGACGAGAAGCTGCGCTTCATCCTGGTTGCGCCAAAGTTCGATGCGGTTGTTCTGGTGGGGCAGAAGTCGGGCTCGTCCACCTCTTTCAGCAAACAGGACGATGACGGTCTGTCCGACACGCATTCGCGTCTGATCTGGACCGCGCCGCGTGATGGCGACTATGTCGTCCGTGTTACCAGCTTCGGACCGAATGCCACCGGTGACTATTCCCTGATCGTCGAACGACAGCCCTGATAGAAGAACGTCCTCAGCCTATGTCCGCGTCCCCCCACATTTCGCGAAAAGACCAGCACCTTGATGTGGTGCTGTCGGGGCGGGGGCGGCATGCGCTTGGCACGGGCTTTGACGACTGGCGCTTCGTGCACGAGGCCCTGCCGGATATCGATCACGCCAAGATCGATCTGGGCGTCGACTTTCTCGGGAGGCGTTTGAAATCACCTTTCCTTATCAGCGCCATGACCGGAGGTCCGGCGCGCGCGGAAGCGATTAACGCGCGGCTGGCCGAGGCAGCTCAGCAACTCGGCATCGCTTTGGCAGTAGGATCGCAGCGTTCTGCTCTGGCGGGCGAGGATACCGGACTGGATCTGGCGCTGCGGCGTCGTGCACCGGATACACCCATTCTTGCCAATATCGGCGCGGCCCAGTTGACCCGGGGTGTCGGGCGCGACGAGGCCCTGCGGCTCATGGATATGATCGATGCCGACGCCTTGGTCGTGCATCTGAACCCGCTTCAGGAAGCCTGTCAGCCAGAAGGCGATCGGGACTGGTGGGGTGTAGCTGCCGCCTTGCATGCCTTGGTGCGTGAGTTGGGGCGTCCTGTCATCGTCAAGGAGACAGGGACGGGCATATCCGCTCTTACCGCCCAGAAGCTGGTGGCTATGGGGGTCGCGGGCATCGACGTTGCAGGCGCTGGCGGTACCAACTGGGCGCTGGTGGAAGGCGCGCGCAGCGACGATCCTGACCACGCCGGGCACGCGGTCGCGTTCGCAGACTGGGGCATCCCGACGGCCCGAGCGATTGCCGAGGCTCGCAACGCTCTACCGAGTGTCTTGTTGATCGGCTCCGGCGGCGTTCGCGACGGCGTGGACGCCGCCAAGGCTATCCGACTGGGAGCCGATATCGTGGGCGTGGCGGCAGGCGTTTTGCCTGCGGCCACGCAATCTACCGAAGCCGTCGTCAGTCATTTCCAGACGATGACGCGACAGTTGCGAACGGCCTGTTTCTGCGTAAACGCACCCAGTCTCGCGCATTTGAAGCGGGTGCCGCTGCTACCCGCGCGCTGACTTTAGTAATCGGCAGGAACCTTGGTCACCTTGACCTTGGGATCTGCGACCGGAGCGGTATCGCGCACTTCGATCGCAGGGCCAGTCCCCTCAGCCCAGTTCTCGTCATTCCAGGTCGTGCCGATGTCGTCAACCGGCTGCTCTACCGCGTGGGCGCGCGCCATGGTCTGCTCGTGGTCATAGCCGTTGGCCAGATCACCGACTGACAACTGACCACCAGCAGGGACGATTTCGGGCTCGCGTGGGGCGACGACGTCGACCCGCAGGCCTTCGCCACCGACATGCGGCTCTGTCTTCTCGGGCGAACAAGCACCAAGGGCGGCGACTGCGGCCAATCCAAGCAGGGAAAGGGTCTGTTTGCGCATTTCAGGCTCACCGACGGACTAAGCAACAGATTGACCGAGCGTTTCGCTCAGGCCGGACGTCCTCTCTACACCCGTTGGGGGGATCAAAGAAGCCGGCCCATGACATTCTGTCAGCGCGATAGGGCTTCAAGAAGGGCGTCGCGGACTGCGACCTCGGTGAAGGGTTTTTGGATGGTGGGGTGTCCGCGCCATTGCTCGGGCAGACCGCCTTCACCGTAACCGGTCGAGAATACGAAGGGGATACCGCGCCCCTTCAGGGCCTCGGCAACAGGAAATACCAGCTCGCCCGCGACGTTTACGTCCAGCAGGGCTGCGTCGATATCGGCGGAACGGGCGGTATCGGCACCCGCCGCCACCGTGCCCTCGGGGCCCACGACATTGCAGCCCAAATCTTCGAGAATGGTTTCCAGCAGCATGGCGACGAGCGACTCGTCTTCCACCACCAAAATCCGGCGAGTTTCCAAATCTTCCGCCATAAAGTGCGCCCCGCTCTTAATCGAATAATGCACAGTGTAGGGACCAATGGGTGATCCGCATACCGTGCGTAGCTACTGCCCAGCCAGCAACAATACAGCAACGTCTGATCTTGCGATGAGTGCCACAGACCCGTGAATAAAGTTCACAACGTCTGACATTTGGCACCAGCGAGGTGGATCGGATTTATGGGGGAGGGTGAAGATGGTGGACGCGACAGGGATTGAACCTGTGACCCCCTCGGTGTGAACGAGGTGCTCTCCCGCTGAGCTACGCGTCCATCTTCTGGAACGGGTTCGTGCGAACCGCGTCGGGAGGCGGCGATTTAGCCCGCGAATCCCCCGACGGCAAGTCCAAACTTATCAAATACCTGCGGCACGTGCCGCTTCGGCGGTTTCCGCGTCCGGATCACCGGGCAGCCATTCGACGCGCCCGTTGTAGATGTCCTGATTGAGAATGCCTTCTTCCTTGGCGACAATCACAGGCACCAACATCTGGCCGGTCACATTTGTCGCGGTACGCATCATGTCCACAATGCGGTCGATGGCGACGATGTAGCCAATGCCTTCCAGCGGCAGGCCCGCAGTCGACAGCGTCAGGGTCAACATGACAATCGAGGTGCCTGGAACACCTGCCGTCCCCAGCGATCCCAGCACGGCAGTGAGGCCGATCAGGATGTACTGCGTCACCGTTAGATCGATCTGGAAATACTGGGCGATGAAGATGGCCGCGATTGCGGGATAGATGGCACCGCAACCGTCCATCTTCACATTGGCACCCAGAGGCACAGCGAACGCGGCATAGGCCTGCGGGACACCAAGGCGCTCGACCGTCTGGCGAAGCGTAATCGGCAGGGTGCCAAGCGAAGACGAGGTCGCAAAGGCGGTCTGCTGGGCGGCGAATGCGCCGCGGAAGAAGCTCGTGGCCTTAAGCCCGTGCAGCTTCAGCAGGCCGGAATAGACCACCAGAATGTGGAATAGGCAGGCGAAGTAGATGGCAAGAATGAACTTGCCCAGCGGCAGCAGGCTTTCCCAGCCATAGCCACCCACAACCGAACCGATCAGGGCAAAGACCCCGAACGGGGTCAGCTGGATAATCCAGCGTGTGATGCGGAAGATGATGGCCGCACCTTCGTCCACGGCGCGGCGTGCAATCTGGGCACGATCACCCAATGCTACCAGCGCGGCACCCACAAAGGCCGAGAAGAAGATGATCTGCAGCACCTTGCCTTCGCTGAGCGCGGCGAAGGGATTGCGCGGTACGATATCAAGCAGGACCTGCAGCGGCGTCGGGATTTCACGCGCCTTTACCTCGCCAAGAGGCAGGTCCGCTAGACCCACCCCCGGATTGATGATGTGCGCCGTCGCAAAGCCCACCAGCACGGCCAAAAGCGAGGTGATAGCGAACCAAATAATGGTGCGCACGCCAAGGCGAACCGCGCCCACCCCTTCGCCCAGTTTGGCGATGGAGCTGGCGATGGTGAACAGCACCAGCGGCGCAACGACCATCCGGATGAGGTTCAAATAGACGTCGCCGATGGGTTGGAGCACGGTCGGCGCTAGGTCGCCCAGCAGCAATCCAGCTACTACGCCAAGCGCAAGGCCAGCAAAGGTGCGTTTCCAAAGGGGGATGGCAAAGAAGCGACGGATCATAGGTTCACCTGAAGTCAGGAGGCCTATGTCTGGCTTCGCACCCCGCGCGGCAACCGGGGAGAGTGTTAGAAGTTCTAAACTTTGGGTGAGAATATCTAACGATCAGGCGACGAGTTTCGCCAACGCAGCCTCGAACTCGCTGTAATGGTCTATAGTGATGTCCCCACCCATTTCTGCCAGTGGAACGTCGCTGTAGCCAAAGCTGACGAGAATGCACGGGATGTTGGCATGCTTGGCCGCGCGGGTGTCGGTGGTGGAGTCACCGACCATGATGGCTTTCGCGGGATCGCCGCCGGCCTTGATCACAGCCTCGCGAATGTGCGCTCCGTCCGGCTTTTTCGCGGACACAACGTCGGGGCCGACGATAGCGGCAAACCGATTGCTGATGCCCAAGGTGTCCATCAGATTGGTGGACAGGTCTGTACGCTTGTTCGTAGCGACAACCAGCGTTGCTCCGCGCAATGCCAAACGGTCCAGCACGTCGAGGCACGACGGGAAGGGCGCGGTATCAACGGCGATATTGGCGTTGTAGTCGACGAGGAAGGCGTCAAACAGCGCCTTGCTGTTCTCTTCCTTCCAGTCGGCACCGGCCTCGGCAAAGCCATTTTTTAGAAGAGCCAAGGCCCCGTGTCCGACCAGATGGCGCGCGGCCTCGATAGGCCGTGGCGGCAGGCCCTCCTTTTCCAGCAAACGGTTCAGCGTGCCGATCAGATCAGGTGCTGAATCCACCAAGGTACCGTCCAGATCAAAGGCAATCGTCCAGCCTTCGAGATCGCGTTCGGTCATTGGTGTCTCCCGTTCGAGCATTGGATGGTTTAGAGCCATGGGTGACTAGCCTCCGGGACGACTCATGACCAGCATTTCTACACGCCGCGCCGCGATCATTCTTGCCGCAGGGCAGGGTACGCGGATGAAATCCTCGCTGCCTAAGGTGCTGCATCCGGTGGGGCACCGCGCCATGGTGGATCATGCCATTGATGCCGCCGAGGCGCTGGGCTGCGAAAAGATCGTGGTCGTGGTGGGTAACCACTCGCCGGAAGTCCGCGCCCATATCGTCAAACGTCTGGGCGAGGATGCCATTGCGGTTCAGGACCCGCCGATGGGCACCGGCCACGCCGTGCGTGCGGCCGAAGACGCGCTGAAAGATTTCGATGGCGAGGTTGTCATCACCTATGGCGACGTGCCGCTGCTGAAGGCCAAGGACATCGAGCCTGTATTCGGAGGCAAGGGCGTCAGCGTCATCGGCTTCGAAGCTCGTGATCCGGGTGCCTATGGCCGTCTGGTCATCGAAGGCGAGACACTGGTCGCCATCACCGAGGCTAAGGAAGCCAGTGCAGAGGTTCTGGCCATCCGTTCGTGCAACTCGGGCGTGATGGCGGCTCCTGCCAAGATGCTGTTCGAGCTTCTGGCCGATGTGAAGAACGAGAACGCCAAGGGCGAATACTACCTGACCGACGTGGTCGAACTGGCCCGCAAGGCCGGTCACGACACCCGGGCCGTCTTCGCGCATGAGGACGCCGTGATGGGTGTGAACTCACAAGCCGAACTGGCGGATGCGGAGGCTCTGTTCCAGAAGGTTCAGCGTGAAACCTTCATGGCCAATGGCGTGACCATGAGCGCGCCGGAAACCGTCCACTTTGCCTATGACACCCAGATCGCGGCTGGCGTCACCGTTGAGCCGTTTGTGGTCTTCGGTCCGGGGGCGGTGGTCGAGAGCGGCGCACGCATCCGCAGCTTCTCGCACATCGAGGGTGCCAAGGTCGGCCCGAAGGCCGAGGTTGGCCCTTACGCCCGCCTTCGCCCCGGTGCGGACCTCGGCGAGAAGGTGAAGATCGGCAACTTTGTCGAAGTGAAGAACGTCACGCTGGGCACCGGCGCCAAGGCCAACCATTTGGCCTATCTGGGCGACGGCTCGGTCGGTGCAGGGGCGAACATCGGCGCGGGCACGATCTTCTGTAACTATGACGGCTTCTTCAAACACCGCACCGAGGTGGGCGAGGGCGCTTTCGTTGGCTCGAACAGTTCGCTGGTAGCGCCGGTGACCATCGGTGACGGGGCCATGATCGGCTCTGGATCGGTGGTGACGAAGAGTGTGGGGGCGGGGGAGCTGGCGCTGGCGCGAGCACCGCAAGTCAATAAGGCCGGTTGGGCCACGCGCTTCATGGAGATGATGCGCGCGAAAAAGGCTGCGAAAAAGTGAGTGATATCCAGAAGAAGAACGCCGGCTATGCCGCTGCCCAATATGTAGAGGCAGGCATGAAGGTGGGCCTTGGCACCGGCTCGACCGCTGCATGGTTCGTCAAGGCTCTGGCAGAGCGTAACCTGCCGGACCTGAAGTGCGTGCCGACGTCGGAAAAGACGGCTGATCTGGCGCGCGAACTTGGCCTGACCCTTTCTACTCTGGAAGATACCCCCCGACTGGACCTGACGGTTGATGGCGCGGATGAAATCGGCCCCGAACTGGCGTTGATCAAGGGCGGCGGCGCGGCTCTGCTGCGCGAGAAACTGGTGTGGGAAGCGTCCGACCGCTGCATCGTTATTGCCGACGCGGCCAAGTCTGTCGCTGAACTGGGCCAGTTCCCGCTTCCCATCGAAGTCGTCGCCTTCGGGCACAAGACCACGGGCGCGCGTATTAACGCGGTACTGGGTGCCCACGGCCTCGGCGAGGCGACTGTGCGCCAAGCGGACCGTGGCATGGTCCGCACCGATGGCGGCAATGTCATCTATGACGCCGCGAAAGGCGTGATTCACGATCCGGTGAAACTGGCTGCTGACCTGAAAGCCATTACGGGCGTGGTCGAGCACGGTCTATTCCTCGGATTGACGGAGCTTGCAGTGATCGGCACCGACGAAGGTTTCCAGACAATCGGCTGAACCCTTGTTGGGTTCTGCCGTATGCAAGATTAAGGGCGACGGTCATGCCGTCGCCCTTTGTCTTATTCAACAGTGGCCGCCATCAAACGGGCCTGTCGCTCGATAGAGTTCGCGATCTCGTCCCTCGCGGCACCCGCTATGCGTTGGGTGCGTTGCGCCGAGTAGAGACCCTGCAGGTAGGCCTTGTCCCAATCCGTGAGCCCGGCGACTTCATTGGGGTGTGCCACGACGTTCAGGATAGAGTCATAAGCCTCGGTGTCTGCTTCGGTGTTGACCTGGGCGAGGCTCAGGAATGCCAGATAGTCGGCGAGTTGGTTCGTGGTCAGGTGGGTGAGCCGGGTGGGATCAAACACAATAAAGACCGTACGGAGATAATCTGCGTCACCCGTGAGAATGCGGGATGCCGTTTGGTGGGATTTGCGCACTCCTTGCAGCGCCCGATCGATAATCGGATCGCCTGGTATGCCTGTGTCGTTGTGGATAGAGGTCACGTACGAAATGTGCCACCAGCGAACCGGCGCGGGATTTTCGACGAACCTGTCGTAGGCTCTACGTCCGGCTGTCGTCCCGCTTTCGTTTCTCATCAAAACGGGGCGCAGGTTCGTGCGCAGCCATTCATTTCCAGCGTTCGATTGGTCCGCCGCAATCATAAACACATTGGGTGTACAGCCGGGTGCACCGACCCGTAGTTCAAGGCCTCTGGCGACGTCGCCAATTCTGTCCGCGACATATTGGGATGTTGCCTGCGGCATATTCATTACGCCGACGCAAAACTGATCCCCCCGGTGCCAGCGTGCAACCTGACGGTTCGTCGAGGGCTGCGCGACGTTGGCTACGAAGCGGTCAATCAACGGGCGACGCCGTGTGCCCTGCACGGCCAAATCTTCCAGCCGGATGGGAGCCTCGGCGGCCGCTGTCGCAGGAGCCTCCTGGCCCACGCCCAAGGTCGGTGACAGCATGGCTGCTGACATTGCGATTGACGCTAGCAACATTTGTATCGGATCCCAATCTGCAATGGTGTGATGACACTCAGACTGCACACAACAGTGTTATGTATAATCGGATTGTTGCAAGTCCCGATTTCGTGAGGCCCAGCACTCGCGAATGGGCGTCAGGCGCATTAAATAACGCCCGACAACTTTGTGGAGCCTTCTATGTCCAAATCCTATGACTACGACCTGTTCGTGATCGGTGCAGGTTCGGGGGGCGTGCGAGCAGCCCGCCTTACGGCCATGGGAGGCAAGAAGGTCGCTGTCGCCGAAGAGTATCGGGTCGGTGGTACCTGCGTGATCCGTGGGTGTGTGCCCAAGAAGTTCATGGTCATGGCGTCGGACATCACCCACCAGATCGAGGTGGCCGAGGGCTTTGGCTGGACCATCGAGAACGCCAGCTTCGACTGGCCCAAATTCCGCGACACCAAGGAAACCGAGATTGCGCGCCTGTCGGGCCTCTATAACGCCAACCTGTCCAAGGCGGGCGTCGAGGTCATCAACGGCCGTGCGGTCCTAAAGGACAAACACACTGTAGAAATCGTGGGCACGGGCCAGACGGTCACCGCAGAGCGTATTTTGATCGCCGTTGGTGGCCGCCCGTTTGTACCGACCTTCCCGGGCTCCGACCTGACCATCACCTCGGAAGAGGCCTTCCATCTGCCGGAACTGCCCAAGCGTATCGTGGTGGTGGGCGGTGGCTACATCGCTGTGGAGTTCGCAGGCATCTTTGCGGGCTTGGGCGTGGAGACCACGCTTGTTTATCGCGGTCCGGGCATCCTTCGCGGGTTCGATGACGACGTCAGCGCCCATCTGACGCGTGAAATCGAGCGTCACGGCATCAAGGTCGTCCTGAGCGCCGAGCACACGGCGATCGAGAAAACCGAAACCGGTCTCCTCAATCGCCTCAGCAACGGCATGGAGTTGGAAACCGATGTGGTGATGTTCGCCACCGGTCGAGTGCCCTATGTGAAGGATCTGGGCCTGGAAAACGCTGGCGTGGCGTTGAACGACAAGGGCGCGATCAAGGTCGACGAATATTCGCAAACGACGGCGGACAACATCTGGGCCGTGGGCGATGTGACCGATCGCGTGAACCTGACGCCGGTTGCCATCCGCGAAGCCGTGGCCTTCCACGAGACGGTGTACAAGAATAACCCGCAGACCGTGGATCACACCAATATCGCGACGGCTGTCTTCAGCCAGCCGCCGGTCGGCACTGTTGGACTGACCGAGGCCGAGGCACGCAAAGTCTGCCCGGGCGAGGTCGATATCTACGTTGCCAACTTCCGTCCGATGAAATACGCCTTCTATGGCGCAGAGCATCGCATGCTGATGAAGCTGGTGGTGGATGCCACCACCCAGAAGGTCGTCGGCTGTCACATTGTGGGTGACGATGCACCGGAAATGATCCAGCTGGCCGGTATCGCGGTGAAAGCGGGCCTTACCAAGCAACAGTGGGACGAGACCTGCGCCGTTCACCCGACGGCGGCAGAAGAGCTTGTGCTGTTGAAGGAAAAGCGCGTCGTCGAGCAGCTGCCCTAATCGAGCAGGCGATCGCGGGCCGCGTTAACACGCGCGGCCAATTCCTCGGACCCACCCTGATCGGGGTGGGTTCTTGCCATCAGGCGCTTCCAGGCGGCTTGGATGTCCTGTGGGCTCGCGTCCGGACCGACACCCAAGATGGCGCGGGCTTCGCTCTTGCTCATCCGGGATGACGGGTTCGGATTTGAGGGTCGGGGCGGGGCCGTCCTGATCCGCGACTGGACCACCAGATAACCGCCGGCCAGAGCCAGCGCCGCTGCAACCCAGTATGAGTTGCGCGCAACGCTAAGGACGGCACCTGCAAAGCAGACGCCGCCCAATAGGGTTGCCGATATCCGCCAATGACCGCGACGGGCTTTTTCAGTCTGCTTGCCTAGCCGGACAAGAACCCACAGCGCCACGGCCGCTAGGCCCAGCCCGATTAAAAGCATACCGCGTTTATGCCGCTTCGATCAGCGGCGCACCGTTGTCTTCGAGGCCCATGTCGGCCAGCAAGCCGCGCAGCTCTTGCCGCGCCGAGATGTGCGACATGGTGATCGATACTGGCTTGATGTCGTCGGACAGGTCGGCAACCGTCAGGCCGAATGGGAACAACTCGCGATAGATCACGCGTTCGCGCAGTCCGGGGCCGACGCGGAAGCCCACGCGCTTGGCCAGCTTACCCATACGCTCTTCCAGACGGTCGCGGTTGCGCGCGTGCACGCCTTGCAGACGGTTGGTGACAACCAGCCAATCGATGGTGGCCTGACGGCCTTGCTCGATGGCGCGTTGCTTGCGGGCT
Source organism: Brevundimonas sp. GN22 (assembly GCF_054824005.1). Classification (NCBI taxonomy): domain Bacteria; kingdom Pseudomonadati; phylum Pseudomonadota; class Alphaproteobacteria; order Caulobacterales; family Caulobacteraceae; genus Brevundimonas; species Brevundimonas sp. GN22. Next base: position 39,883 of record NZ_JSYD01000052.1, read on the forward strand.
TCCCAGACGCTTTCCGAATAGATCGACGGCTTTTGCAGCTCGAGCGTGACGGGATCGACCTGACCCAACAGGTCAAAGTCGACGAAGCTGTCGTTCATCGGAGTGACGATCTGGTCCGCACGGGCGTGCGCCACGCGCGACAGGGTCGTGTCGCCGCCGGGAGTGTCGATAAGAATGACTTCGGCATTGGGAACGGCGTCCGCAAAGGCGGCCTCGAACTTGGCAATCTGCTCGGCCGGTTCGGCCTTGGCCAGAGCCTTGCCGTCGCCCATGTCCGGCACATAAGGCTGGGGCAGTTCATGCCCGTTAGCGGCCAGCCAGACTTTGCGGTTGGCAAAGAAGCGCTCCATCGAACGCTGGCGAAGGTCGAGATCGATGATGGCGACCTTCTTGCCCGCGTGGAGCAGGCCCGTGGCAATATGGATGGCGAGGGTCGACTTACCCGCTCCGCCTTTTTCATTGCCGATGACGATGACCAGAGGCTGCGCCATTGTGAGAACCCACTTTCAGGACGGGCGCGACTCAATAGCGAGGGCCCTGCATTATGGCGGGAAGATCACGCCACACGCCCAAATCGTCAATGAAAGCTTAATGGAAGATTGTGGATGCGTCCGCAGTCGTGACCGCGCGGGCGCACCAGGGATCAGCCGAGGCCACGGATTGGCAAAGGTTTTGTACCCGATCTTCGCGGGCAGACACGCGCAAACGCACAAGTTGGCGACCGCCAACTTCGGTCGGCTCGAACTGGGGGGCAAGGCCTCGCAGGGTGGCGGCATTGGTACCGGTGTTCAGGCGGTCCCACGCCGAGCGGGCCGCCTGTTCACTGCTGTAGGCCCCCAGTTGGACCGTGCGGAAGGCGGCACCTGATCCGGTCGCAGGTGTCGTTGCGGGGGGCGTGGGGGCGACAGGGATTGGGGACGAGGCGTCGGTGCTCAAGACGACGACGGGGGCTTGGCCGGAGTTGTCGGACACCAAGACAGCCTTGGTCGTACCCTCTGCCACCTCGATAGACGGCACTTTAAGCGGGCCATCGCGCAGGTCCCACAACTGATGCGGGGACATCAGTTCGACGCGCAGAGGCCGGGCCGGGCGATGCGCGGCGGGAGCCTCGTTGAGAGGTAACAGCGTGGGTGTACTCAGGCTGTCGTTGCCGACATCCTTGGGCGAGAGCGGAATGGACGACACATGTTCGGCCATCGCCTGATAGGTCGACGTGCTGCTTTGACCAGAGTTGTCGCATGCCGATAGGCAGGCGGAGACCGCAGTCAGGCAGACAAGGGGACGCAAGAATACAGCTCTCATGGTCCCCACTGTCGCTGCGCAATCTTGCGGCGTGGTTAACGCGATAAAAACTCTTGTTAGATGACTGCGCCGACGCAGCCTTCGGCGTCACCGACGCTGAGGTCTGCTTCGGTCAGGGCCAAGGTCCAGCCGTGATGGGTGTTCAGGCCCCAGCGGCGTGCGCCGGAGCCATCGCCCGCGTCGCCACCAGCAGTGACCGTCACGCGGCGACCCGTCGGCAAGGCAGGCGGATCGATCTTGCCGACAGCCAGCGCAGTCGGGTTGTCGCGACCGCCCAGACCCTCGAAGACGCTGAGCATCGACCATTCTTTGCGCAGGCCAATCCACCAAGGCTCGTCGCCGTTGATGGCCAGAACCGACACGCCATTACCCTCGGCCGCGTGTTGCAGGGCGGTCTCGGCGCTGTAAACGACACGGATATCGGCAGCGGCACCGAAGCGGGTGCGGGCGGCATCCATGGCGCGGGCACCATCTACCGGAGCATAGACCTGAACCTGCAGACGGCCCTGACGGGCTAGACCCCAGCCGACGATCTCGCGCCAAAGGGCACCGACGGCTTCTTTATTTTCCGGCTGGGCGTTGCCTACAAGGCGGCCCAGCACGGCCTGCTCGCGGTCGGGGCGCAGCTTGGTGTGCGGTCCGGTCGGGGCGTCCTTGGCCTTGCCGACTTGGGCTGCAATCGCAAGACGACGCTCGAACAGTTCGAGGATCTGGTCGTCGATGCTGTCGATTTCAGCGCGGAGGGCCGACAGGGCCTGTTGCTCGGCAGTCAACTCGGTCACCTCGACGGGCAGGGATTTTTGCAGGGTGGTGGTCATGGCACTAGCTTTGAATTCGGTTTTTCGATGGAGAGAAAACGCGCAAGGGCGCAATGCCGCTCTGGTCAGAGACGGTCGCCGGAGAAGCTGTCAGGAAACGGGGTGTCCCAACGCCTCAGCCGGCGTATCGAAAGCCGTAAAAGCTAAAGCCATAATAGAAACCGGCCACTTCGTACGAAGCGGTTTCAAGGACGAATTGTGCGTTCGAAGACGACATTTTCGGGTCCGGTTTCTGGATCAATGTTGATCCGACGGGTTCTTAAACACGCAAAGTTTGTGCGTGGTCAACCCTTGGGGGGTCCTAAAAGGACAAAGCGTGTGCGATTGTCGCTGAAATCCTGAAGATCGTTGCGCAAAATCTGCAGGCCATAAACCTCTGCCGCACGGGCCGGAGCCACAGCAGCGCGGGTGAGATCGCCTGCTTCTGCAACGTCGCGGGCCGCACCAGCGGTGTCGAACACCACCAAAGGTTCAATGCGCAGCGCCTTCAGGCTCTGGGTGCATTGCTGCAGCGCGATGGGGTGGCTCTCAGCGGTTTTGATATCCGACAGTCGCGCCGAGGGCAGGGCCAGAAGCGCGTGCCGGATCGGACGCCATGCCTCGGACAGCGGTTCAAGCCCTGCTTCCTCGACGAGCGTGGCCGCAGGTTCGACCGTGCCGACTGTGGTGTTCTCCAGCGGGATCAAGGCCAGATCGCAGTCGCCGGTTAAGACAGCGTCGATCGCGCCCTCGAAGGTTTCGAACGCCACAGGAACGTCCCAAGGACGCAGGTCGAGGCAGGCCTCATGGCTGAAGGCACCCGGCGCGCCCTGATAAGAGATGCGGGCCGGGCGGACGTCTTCGGTCGTGTCGGTCATGCGGCTTTGGACTGGGCCTGACGTCCATCTTTCAGGCGCTCGGCGACCAGGAAGGCCAGTTCGAGTGCCTGATCGGCGTTGAGACGCGGATCGCAATGGGTGTGATAGCGGCTGGACAGGTCATCTTCGGTAACCGGCTGGGCACCGCCGAGGCATTCGGTGACGTTCTGGCCGGTCATTTCGAGGTGGACGCCGCCGGGGTGGACACCCTCGGCCTCGGCCACGTCGATGAAGCTGCGGACTTCACCCATGACGCGGTCGAACGGACGCGTCTTATAGCCGTTGGCGGCCTTGAGGGTGTTGCCGTGCATCGGGTCGATGGACCAGATCACGCGCTTGCCCTCGGCCTTCACCGCACGCATCAGCGCAGGCAGGCGGTCGCCGACCTTGTCATGGCCAAAACGGCCAATGAGCGTCAGACGGCCCGGAATATTGTTCGGGTTCAGCGCGTCGATCAGCGGAAGCAGGTCTTCTGACGTCATGGTCGGGCCGCACTTCACGCCGATGGGGTTCGAGATCCCCTTCATGAACTCGACGTGGGCACCATCCAACTGACGGGTGCGCTCGCCGATCCACAGCATGTGGGCCGAGGTGTCGAACCATTCGCCCGAACCGCTGTCGACGCGGGTCAGAGCGGTTTCGAGGTTTAGCAACAAGGCTTCGTGGCTGGTGAAGACCTCGACGCGCGACAGGTCAGGATGCGTCTGTGGCGTAACGCCAACCGCTTCCATGAAGGCCAATGCCTCGGTGATCTTGTCCGCCAGTTCACGGTACGCAGCGCCCGCACCGTTATCGGCAAAGCCCAGCGTCCACTTGTGGATGTTGTACAGGTCGGCATAGCCGCCGCCCGCAAACGCCCGCAGCAGGTTCAGTGTGGCCGACGACTGGTGATAGGCCTTCAGCAGACGCTGAGGGTCCGGAATACGCTCTTCCGGCGTGAAGCCCATGCCGTTGATGATGTCGCCACGATAGGACGGCAGTTCAACGCCACCGATTTCCTCGATGGGCGAGGATCGGGGCTTGGCGAACTGACCTGCGATACGGCCCACCTTCACCACGGGCTTGCGGCCCGCGAACGTCAGCACGACCGCCATCTGAAGGATCAGACGGAAGGTATCGCGGATGTTGTCCGCCGAGAATTCTTTGAAGCTTTCGGCGCAGTCGCCGCCTTGCAGCAGGAAGGCATTACCGGCCTCAACCTGAGCAAGTTGCTGGGTAAGACGACGCGCTTCGCCCGCAAAGACGAGGGGCGGCATAGCCCGAAGTTCGTCTTCAACGCGGGCCAGTTCGGCCGCGTCAGGATAATCCGCCGGCATATGCAGGGCGGGCATTTGTCTCCAGGAATCTGGGGTCCAGCGCTTAGTCATTTCCATAGAATAAGCGTTTCGCCTGCTTAGAACAATGAAAATGCCCACAATTGTGCGATGCGGAATAAAAAGAGCCGCCCCGATAGGGGCGGCTCCGTGTTTTGCGGTGGAATATGGCCGTGCTTAGACGTCGAGGACGTCTTGGGCGAACTGGGCATTCTCCTGAATGAACTGGTAGCGCGCCTCGGCCTTGCGGCCCATCAGGCGTTCGACCAGATCTTCGATCTCTTCTTCGCTTTCGGGCAAGGAGACACGAGCCAGCGTGCGCTTCTTCGGGTCCATCGTCGTTTCTTTGAGCTGGGACGCCATCATCTCGCCCAAGCCTTTGAAGCGGCCGATTTCGAACTTCTTGCCCTTGAAGACAGTCGCGATGAGTTCGTCGCGGTGGGCGTCGTCGCGGGCGTACTCGGACAGCGGGCCTGCCGAAATGCGGTACAGCGGCGGCAAAGCCATAAACAGTCGGCCCTGACGGATCAGGTCCGGCATCGAGCGGTAGAAGAAGGTAATCAGCAGGGCGGCAATGTGCGCGCCGTCGACGTCAGCGTCGGTCATGATGACGACGCGCTCATAGCGCAGGTCATCGACGCTGAAGCGGGTGCCCCCTTGAACGCCGAGTGCCAGCATCAGATCGGTCAGTTCGACGTTGGCGCGCAGTTTGTCCGCTGTAGCAGAGGCCACGTTCAGGATCTTACCGCGCAGCGGCAGAATGGCCTGGGTTGTACGGTCACGGGCCTGTTTGGCCGAACCGCCTGCCGAGTCACCTTCTACGATGAACAGTTCGGTGCCTTCGGCGGCCTGACGCGAGCAGTCGGCCAGCTTGCCGGGCAGGCGCAGCTTACGGGTAGCCGCGGCGCGCTGGACTTCCTTGTCCTTGCGTCGGCGCAGACGATCTTCGGCGCGGTCGATGACGAAGTTCAACAGGGTGTTGGCCTGTTTCGGGCTTTCCGTCAGCCACAGGTCGAACGGGTCGCGCAGCAGTTGCTCGGCCAGTCTCGCACCTTCCGGCGAGGACAGACGGTCCTTGGTCTGGCCCTGGAACTCCGGATTGCGAATGAAGATAGAGATCAGCGCGCCGGCGTTGGCGATCACGTCTTCGGCGGTGATCTGGGCGGCGCGTTTCTCGTTGGTCAGTTCACCATAGGCCTTGAGGCCCTTCACCAGAGCGGCGCGGAAGCCCGCTTCGTGGGTGCCGCCGTCAGGCGTGGAAACCGTATTACAGTAGGAGGCGACGAAGCTGTCGGCATCACCGAAGCCGATGGGCGACCATGTGACGGCCCATTCCAGCGCGCCAGCCTCGCCCTTACGCTCTACGCGGCCAGCGAAGACGGGCGTAACAGTCTCTATCTCGCCCACGCGCTCGGCCAGTGCATCGGCCAGACCACCGGGGAAGTGCAGGGTCGCAGACGCAGGCGTCTGATCGGTGATGCGTTCAGGTGCACAGGTCCATTTGATCTCGACGCCACGGAACAGATAGGCCTTGGCGCGGGCCATGCGGAACAGGCGAGCGGGCTTGAAGGCCGCGCCTGCGCCGAAAATCTCTTCATCCGGTTTGAAGCGGATGCGGGTGCCTTTTTTCTTCGACGGGCCGACTTGCTCGATTGGGCCAAGCACGTGGCCGCGGCTGAACGACTGACGCCATTCAAAGCCGTCACGCCAGACGGTGACATCGAGGTTGGTCGACAGGGCGTTCACGACCGAAACGCCCACGCCGTGCAGACCGCCGGACGTCTCATAGGCCTTGCCGGAGAACTTGCCGCCCGAGTGCAGCACGCTCATGACCACTTCCAGCGCCGACTTGCCCGGATACTTCGGGTGTGGGTCAACAGGGATACCGCGGCCGTCGTCGCGAACCGACAGGAAGCCGTCGGCGTCCAGATCGACCGTGATCAGCTTGGCGTGCTTGGCGACGGCTTCGTCCATCGCGTTGTCGAGCACTTCGGCGAACAGGTGGTGCAGGGCACGTTCGTCGGTGCCACCGATGTACATACCGGGGCGCTTACGGACAGGCTCAAGACCTTCCAGAACTTCGATCGACTCTGCCGAATAGCCGGTGGCCTGAGCCGCGCTGGTGGCACCTGCCGAAGCGGGCGCAGCCACAGGGGCCTTCGCAACCGGAGCGGCAGGGACAGGGGCAGGCGCAGCCGCCTTTACCGCAACCGGAGCTTCCTTTTTCGGCTCGGGCTTCGGCTCGGGCTGATCGTCATTCAACTGGGAAAAAAGGTCCATGAACTCAGTCTGCGGTGATTCGGAACGAGGTCACCTAGGACGATAGGCACCTGTGGTGCAAGCGGGGGTGGATTATTGGTCCACAACAGTGGGCAAGGCACTCTTTGGGCGGTTGCGGGTTAGGCATCCCATGACCCGACGAGACGACAGCAAGCAAGGCTTTAGATATAACCCGTTCAAAGACTACCGGGCTTGGGCCATCTACGGTCCGTTTGTCGCCGCCGTCATGTTGAACGCTATTGTGCGCCCCTCGCTAGCGACCCGACTGGGCGGCGAGCTTGTCAGTCGGGGTGGCTCCACCAGAGGCAACGATCGTTGGTGGGTGTTTGATAATGCAATACGCGCGGATCATCCTTGGTTGACTGGATTCCTGTCGCTTTCTGACGGGCTGATCGGGATTGGTTGCTTTGCCCTGATCGCCATTCTGCTGTCAGGAGGTTGGCTGGCAAACCGGTTAAAGGCGAGGCACCCTTAAGCACCCCGGGAGTTTTCCCTCCGACGGGGGAGCACTTTAGGCCATGCGCGATAAGCCGATCTTTGATTACTGGGTGCTGTCATTCTTCGTGCCGGTGGGGGTTGTGTTTCTGCTTAACGGCGTGGTGCGCCCGCTTATGGGGTCGGCGCTGGGTGGCACGATGGTGCGGACCAGCAACAACATACGGCGCGGTGACATATGGTGGATTTTCGACGACGCGACCCGCGCTGATCATCCGCTGCTCACAGGCTTTCTGGCGGATTATTCGAATGGAGCAATTGCCCTGACGGGCGTTGTTACCGTGATCGGCCTGATGACGGCAGGTTGGGTGGTGAAGCAAGTTCGGTCACGCTTGCCTCGGTAGGGTCAAACGCGCGGGCCAGCGCGGCAAGGCAGAGCACCCACGGCAGGTTCTGGGCCGTCATCACCACACTCTCCGACAGGCTCAATAGGACGAAGATGCCCAGATAGGCCAGAGACCACCAACCTTCGTTCTTCCCAGACCTACCAGCCCGCACAACGTGGATTAGCCCAGTGAGGGCCGTGACTGCGCCCGTGAAAATGGCACCGGTCCAGCCCAGTTCTAGCAGGATGTCCAGCCACCCGTGGTGGGCGGACGGGACGTCCCATCCGGTGCTGTGGCGTATCCAGTTGGCAGGCACGGATTCCTTGCCCCAGAAGGCGTTGTAACCATAACCCAAGGCGGGATGCTGCGCGGAGGCCTTGGCCACGGCCTCCCAGATCTCGGTGCGACCGGTCAGGGTCGGGTCCTTGCCCAGCAAGGCTAGAATAGCAGCGGAATCCGTTGTCCAAATCCACCACCCGACGCCGGCAACCACGAGCCCGCACCAGACGGCGATGATACCCAACACGGGCCCGCCCCGCCGCATCACCGCTAATGCGGTCACGACGCCGACACCCAGCATCAGGCAGACCAAAGACGTCTTGGAGGCCGTCGCCAGTGCCAGCCCAGAGCACAGCACCAGCGTACTGATGGCCAGTTTGGGGCGATCACTCCCAGCCGCCAGCCATGATGCAGCTCCGACGGCACAGGCCACCATCACCAGCCCCATCTGGTTCTTCTCGTACCAGATACCCCGCCACAGGCCGTCATTCACACCGTGGTGCACACCGATGTGCGGAAGGAAGATGACGAACAGCACCGACAATCCGCCCATCCACAGGCCCGCCATCGCCAACAGGCGGGGCAGGGCGGCACCGCGATATCGCGCCCCCAGATAGACAGCGAAGGCGCTGTTCACTGACAAGGCGATAAATCGACGCTGGGTCGTCTCCGGATCAATGGACCAATAGCGCGACGCAAAGGCCAGCAAGGCCATCAGAGCGACCAACATGGCCGCCGGCCAAACCCGCACCAGATCGCGCCAACGCAACAGACAAAGCCCTACCGTCACCGCATAACTGGGCAACCAGAACAGGCGAAGCGCAGTGTTCTCGACCTGATCGGGTGCCAAGATCGGCCCGATCAGCGCCCCTGTCAGCATTATCAGCACATAGAAGGCCGCGCCTTGTTCCCATGCTGGAATATTGCTGATCGACGTATCTTGTACGGAATGGCTATTCACCATTTGCGTAATCGTTTGGGATGCGGCGAATGAGGGGTGGGTCATGTTGGGGCGATTGTTCGGGTCTAGGCCATTTCTCGATGCGGATGTTGAAGCGTGGCACCTTGAAACATGGGCCTGGCTAATCGATCATTTCGCCTCTGAAGTTCCTTTAAAGTCGACGCCGCTCGTTCTGGCAAACGCTGATTTTTTTTCCGGCGTCGGATGCCACCGGGCATGCGCGCGCCTTGCACGTATTCGACTGTGTTAAGCGGATCATGCACATCGAGGATGGGCCCTGTACGTTAGAGGATCAGTCTTATCTTATCGCAGGCCACAGGGTCGCCGAGTTTGTCGCTGTGGCAGGCGGAGATGACCCTAATGGCATTCCGTATCGAGGAAGGCGGAGAGGTCATCATCACCTATGCGCCAGACCTGCTAGATCGGCCGGTGGAACTGGTCGCGACGCTGGCGCACGAACTAGCGCACTATCTTTTGGCGCACGAGAATGATCTGGACGAAGAAACCCACGAACTCATCACGGACCTGACCGTAGCCTATACGGACCTAGGACTGTTTGGTGCCAATGCAGCGTTCAGTTTCAGCCAGCACGGCGACGCCTTCTCCCAAGGCTGGTCCAGCAAACGTTCGGGGTATCTGTCACCGCCGAGTTGGGCATTTGCCTTGGCGGTGTTCGCCCAACTGACAGACGACCACCGAGATTACAGACCTTGGTTGTCTGCGGAGGTGGCGGGGCCGTGGAGGGCCGCCATGAAGTATTTGGGTAAGTCTCCAGAGATTCTGGCCCCGTTGAGGGCTAAAATCGCGGGGTAAATCAGGCCTTCTCTACGAAGGTGTCGATGACTTTTTTCTCGCCGGCCTTGTCGAAGCTGACGATCAGTTTGTTGCCTTCGGTGGCCTTGACCGAGCCATAGCCGAACTTCTGGTGGAAGACGCGGTCGCCTCGCTTCATGCCATTGCCGGACTTGGGATCGGCGGTGGCGATCAGCTTGCCTTCGCCCTCGATGACGGCGCGGCGGGCATAGGCGGGCTGGCTAGAGGCGCTGGCGGCATTGGCCTGACCGCGCTTCCACCCGGGCGAGCCATAGCTGCCGGAGAAGGTCGGGGCATCGTCCCAGCGGCTGCGGGCGTCCTTCATGCCTTGCGATGCGCCGTAGTAGCCGGTGTCGGAGGCGACCTCGACGTGTTCGATGGGCAGTTCGTCCACAAAACGGCTCGGCAGCTGGGTGGTCCAACGGCCATAGACCATGCGGTTGGCGGCAAAGCTGATGCGGGCGTCGCGCTTGGCGCGGGTGACGCCGACATAGGCCAGACGGCGCTCTTCCTCGAGGCCCTTCAGGCCCTTTTCATCGATGCTGCGCTGGCTGGGGAAGACGCCTTCTTCCCAGCCGGGCAGGAAGACCAGCGGAAACTCCAGCCCCTTGGCCCCGTGCAGAGTCATGATCTGAACCGCGCCGTCACTGTTTTCCTCGTCAGCGTTACGCTCGAGGTCCATCACCAGCGACACGTGCTCCAGATAGGCTTGCAGCGTGTCGAACTGCTGCATGGATTGCACCAGTTCCTTGAGGTTATCGAGGCGGGTCTGGCCGCTGGTGCGGTCGGCCTTTTGCATGTCGGTATAGCCGCTCTCTTCCAGAACGGTTTCCATCACCTGCCAGTGCGGAGTGCCCATCTTCAGCAGGTCGCGCCAGCGGTCGAGGTCGCGCACGAAATTGGTCAGCGGCGTGCGGGTGCGGCCCGGCAGCTCATCGTTGAGTATCAGATGGCGCACGGCCTGCATGGCCGAAACGCCATTCTCGCGGCCGATGTGCAGGATCTTCTGGACCGAGGTGTCGCCGACCCCACGCTTGGGCACATTGACGATGCGCTCGAAGGCCAGATCGTCATTTTCGGACTGCAGCAGCCGCAAATAGGCGTGGGCATCGCGGATTTCGGCGCGTTCGAAGAAGCGCGGACCGCCAATCACCTTGTAAGGAATGGCCAGCATGACGAAGCGCTCTTCAAACGCCCGCATCTGGAAGGAAGCGCGCACCAGCACGGCGATGTCGCGATAGGGGATGCCGCGACGGCGGGCGTCCTCGACCTCCTCGGCGATCATACGGGCCTCGGCGTCACCGTCCCAGAACCCGCGCACGCGAACCTTGTCGCCGCTCTCGTCCTCGGTCCAAAGCTGTTTGCCGAGGCGCTCCTTATTGGCCGCGATTAGCGCACCGGCGGCCCCGAGGATATGCACCGTTGAGCGATAGTTCTGCTCCAGACGGATCACTTTGGCACCGGGGAAGTCCTTCTCGAAGCGCAGGATGTTGTCGACCTCTGCGCCGCGCCAGCCATAGATGGACTGGTCGTCATCGCCCACGCAGCAGACGTTGCCGGTAGAAGACGTCAGCAGGCGCAGCCACAGATACTGGGCGACGTTGGTGTCCTGATACTCGTCGACGAGGATGTATTTGAAGCGGCGACGGTATTCCTCGGCCAGATCAGCGTGTTGGCTCAGGATCGTCAGGTTGTGCAGCAGAAGGTCGCCGAAGTCACAGGCGTTCAGGGTGCGCAGGCGGTTTTGGTAGGCGGTGTAAAGCGCCTTGCCGCGCCCCTCGGCGAAATCCTCGCTGGGCGGCAGCTTTTCGGGCGTCCAGCCACGGTTTTTCCAGTGGTCGATGGCGGCGGCCAGCGACTTGGGCGTGTGCTTTTTGGTATCGACATTGGCCGCCTCAAGAAGCTGTTTCAGCAGCCGCTCCTGATCGTCGGTGTCGAGGATGGTGAAGGAGGATTGCAGACCCACCAGTTCGGCATGGCGGCGCAGGATCTGCGCGGCGACCGAGTGGAAGGTGCCCAGCCAGCGCAGGCCCTCGGCCTGATCACCGATCAGATGGCCAATCCGCTCGCGCATCTCGCGCGCGGCCTTGTTGGTGAAGGTGACGACCAGCAGCTCCCACGGACGCGCACGGCCTGTTGCCAGAATGTGGGCGAGGCGCGTGGTCAGCACCCGTGTCTTGCCCGTCCCCGCGCCGGCCAGCACCAGAACCGGACCCTCGGTCGTTTCCACGGCTTCGCGCTGCTCGGGGTTCAGGCCCGTCAGATAGTCTTTCACAGCGCCTTGCGGCGGCTGCGGGCGGGCGATGTCGGAGATGCGGACGGGCGGTTGATCGGTCACAGTTCACTCGGGCGGCGGAATCGTGAGTGAAACATAAGCGGAACATGGGCCAAAGTCAGGCCCGCAAACCCAGAAACCTTATTTAGTCGTCCCTGGCGTCGGCAAAGCTGCGATCACCGGCAGCCCATTGAAGAGCCAGAACGCGGCAAGCAGACGCCAAGGGGCGGCGGCCCCGCCACTCGTCGATGCGGATCAATAACTCCGCGCGGGTCAGTTTCAGCTCTTCGCCGATGCCATCCAGAACGGCCCAGAATTCCGGTTCCAGCGCTACTGACGTTGCGTGGCCCGAAAGGAGGACAGAGCGTTTGGCTAGGTTACTCACTGACTTACTTGACCCCGATCATAATGATTGTCGCCGCGTTTGACTGGCCCAGGGTCAGCACACCGTGATGCGTATCGGTGGTGAAGCGCAAATTGCCTGCGCTGTCACGAATTTCAGCGCGCGCGGCATAGCGATGGTTAGGCTGGATCGCGCTGGACGGCACGGTCACGTGGACCCGATAGGGGGGAGAGCGCCCGTCCAGAGGCAATGACACCTCGTTCAACGTCTTGGCGGGCGCGTCGGCGAGGCTGACATCCTGAACACTGACGCGAAGGACGTGGCCGGGCGTCAGCGCAATCCGCTCGCGATATGCGGCGTTGATCTCGACCGTCTCGGTCGCCATCGACACCGATGAACCAGCCATATCGGTCGGCGCACACGCGGCTAGCGAAAGGAGGGATGCAGCAGCCAGAACGGTGAGTTTCATCTGAGTTCCATATGCAGGCGATGACAGCGTCACCTTAAAATGCGCAGCGCCCCGTAAGGTGCCCGATTTGTAATCTTCTGATCTTTCAAACCGGTGTAAGGACGCTTCTCTCTTCCCCCAGATTGCCGACCGGATTTCCAATGACCTCCACGCCTGCTTCTTCGTCTTCTGCGGGACTGGCTGGCTATAGCAGCGTCGCAATTTGCGCAGTGGTGTGGGGCACGACGTGGTACGCCATCACGTTCCAGCTCGGTGCGGCCGACCCGGCCGTCTCGGTTGTTTTGCGGTTCGGGATAGCTGCCGTCGGCATGGCTATCGTCGCGAAGCTGTTCAATCAGCCTCTGCGTCTGAACCGCAAACAGCATCTGGCGGCTGTGGGGCAGGGGGCCTTTGCCTTCGCCCTGTCCTACTACTTTGTGTATGCGGCCGAAGAGCGCATCGCATCGGCGGTGGTGGCTATCATCTTTGCGGCGCTGACTTTCATTAGTCTGGGCGTTTTCCGCATTCTCTCGAACCAAAAGGCTGGAGCGGCGTCGTGGATCGGGGCGCTGATGGGTGTGGCGGGCGTCGCCGTCCTGTCGTGGGGCGAGGTTGCGGGCAAAGGGCTTGGCGATGACGTCGCGGCCGGTATCGCTTTCGGCTTCATCGCGGTGTTCGCATCGGCCATGGGGAACTGGTTCGCGTGGCGCGGGCAACGGGCGGGCGCAGCGGTTCTGCCTGCCACCGCATGGGCCATGGCCTATGGTACCCTTATCCTCGCCGCCTATGCGCTGATATCGGGTCGTAGCTGGCACATCGAATGGAGCCAGTCCTACATTCTATCGCTGGCCTATCTGTCGCTAGTGGGGTCGGTGGTGACGTTCGGCCTCTATTTCAGCCTCGCGCGCAGCAAAGGTTATGCGCTGGCGGCCTATATTTCCGCGCTGACACCGCCCATCGCCATGCTGGTCTCGGTCATTTTCGAAGGTGCACGTTTCGGGCTTTTGGCCTTCGCGGGACTGGTTTTTGTGCTGGCGGGGCAGGTGTTTATCGCCCGCTCGCCCAAACCCTGATCACTCGTCGGGGGTCAGCTTGTGGCCGTCCACATGACTGATGATCTGGGCACGTTCCTTTTCAGTCGTCAGCTTTTCGACCTTGGTGCGCCCGAAGGTAAGGCGGTTGGCTTCTGCCTTGGCCTTGTCCTGTTGGCGCGCGGCCTGTTTGCGGAAGCGGTTGAGGTTGACGACTTCACCCATTGTCGGCTGCCTTCAGGGTAGGCGTTTCGGCCGGACCTTCGCCGGTGGCGTTGTTGTCGTTGGCAGGTTGCTCTTCGACTTTCAGCTCTTCGGGAATGTCCTGCTCGGACACTTCATCCGTCGGCACAAAGTCCTTGGACGGGTCGTCTTCGTCCAGACGACGCCAAGCCGATCCATCACGTCCGCGTTGGCGAGCAAGCTCGAACAGAGCCGTCATGGACGCCTGATCGAAAGCCAGGGCCGAGGCCTGCACGTTGTCCGGAATGGCGGTGAACGAGAACTCCAGACCGTTGCGACGCGCAAAGCCCGCAGTTACAGCCAGATGGGTGCGCAGCGACGCCTTGCTCATACTGTCGTAGGTCCGGCCCAGAATGCCGGTCAGGCGACCCGGTGTGGTGCCGATGTTTCGACCCGTCTGGCCGTTGACGACCACATACATGGCACCGGCGCGCATGCCTTCCTGACGCGGTGAGGTCCACAGCATCAAGCCCTCGGGCACCGCCAGGTAGGGCAGGTTCACGCCGCCATCGACGTGCATCTCCATCATGACCTGCCCCTGATCGGACAGGCCGGGAAGAAGCACGGGCGGGAAGACACCGGGGATAGAGGCCGAGGCGACGAGGACCTTCTTGAACAGTTCGCGAGCCTCTTCATCTCCGCGACGGGCGATTTCGCCCATGTCCCAGATGACGGATTCCTGCGTGTCGAGATTGGTCGTTACCACCAGCAGGCGACGGCCTTTGGCATGCTCGCGGGCGACGGCAGACATCAGCTCGAAAGAGACATAGGAATCCACCAGATCTTGTAGGCGTCGCGACGAGAACAGGCTG
>NZ_JSYD01000053.1:0-24455 GCF_054824005.1 Brevundimonas sp. GN22
TGACGCTGCGATCGGGTTGTACAGCTTGTCCAGTTGACGGCGATCGGCGATGGGCCAGTGCTTCTGTGCCACCTTCGTTTCGAAGGCGAGAATGTCTGCGGCGGCCTTGGACGGGTTTTCCCAGCCGATCAGAGTCAGCATCTGGATGACGTAGGCGTGGTACGCCTCGCGCTGGGCCGCAAAGCTGTTGCTGAGGTAGTATTCGCGTTCCGGCAGGCCCAGCGAGCCGATGCCCAGATAAAGCGAGTTAACCGAAGAGGTCTTCATGTCTTCCATGACGGAGACATCGAAGATGCTGCTGCCGAACTTGTCTTTGCTTGCGCCCATCAGGCGGGCAATGTCGGCGTGGGTGCGCGCCGCGCGCACAGCAGCCAGATCATTGGCCATCGGGCGGGCACCCAGACGCTCAAGTGCTGCCTCGTCCATGAAGCTGGCGTACAGGGCACCGACCTTGCGGGCATTGTCGGTGGTGGGGTTAGCTGCAGATTCTTCGATGATCGCGCGCAGTTGCCCCTGCGCGGTCTCATAGAGCATGTCGAACGGACCGAACCGGGTCTTGTCGGCAGGAATCTCGATGCTGGCCAGATAGTTGCCGTTGGCGAACTGGTTGAAGTCGTCACCCGGACGGACACTCATGTCGCGGCCGGCAAGGTCGAAGCCCCACGGTTGGTAGTGGGCACCATGGCCGGTATGCGACTGGGCACTGGCCACGCAAGGCGCAGCGATACAGGCCGAGAGAGCGACGGCGCACATAAGGTGCTTTTTCATTCAGGCGATCCTTCAGGATTTCAGCATTGGGGCGGATTTGAACGCGCCTCAGGTCACGAAATCAAGCTTTGCGCTCGAACCTCCGGTTGCGGGAGTTAAATTAAGTTAACCTGCTAACTGTTGGCAGAACCGGTCCAGAACCTCGGGGTAAAGCGTGTGCTCGACGCCCTTTACGCGCTCGGCCAAAACCTCGGCACTATCGTCTGGCAAAACCGGAACACGGGCCTGTCCCAGCACAGGGCCTTCGTCCATGCCCTCGGTGACGATGTGGATCGTGCAGCCGGCCTCTGCGTCACCGGCCGCAATGGCGCGGGCGTGGGTGTCCAGCCCCGGATAGAGCGGCAGAAGGGACGGGTGGATATTGATCATCCGGCCTTCCCATTCGCGCACCAGATAGGGCGTCAGGATGCGCATATAGCCCGCCAGAGCGACAACCTCGATCTGAGCCTCGGCCAACAGCTTTTGCACGGCGCGCTCGTGCGCCTCGCGGTCTTTTCCAAAATCGCGGTGGGGAAGGGCGATGGCCTCTACGCCAAGGGCACGCGCCTTCTCAAGGCCGGCGGCGTCCTGGATATTGGAGACGACTAGCCCAACTTCGTAAGCCGCTTCGGCCCGTTGTCCCGCCTTGATCAAGGAGACCATATTGGTGCCGGAACCGGAGATCAGCACCGCGACGCGGGTCTTGGTGCGTGGAGGGTTCGAAACGGTGTCGGCAGCGGTCATCGGGCACTCGAACGAGGCTACGTAAGATGCGCGGACCCATGAAGCGCGCCGCCCCTAAACGCAATAGGGATGTGCCGTTTCATCGTCAGGTGGCGGAGGCTTCACGTTACAACATAACGACGGTGTTGATGCTGTCCTATGGCCGTGCTTAGGCTGCGTCCATTGTATTTAGGGGGAGTACCTATGCGTCATCTTATCGTCGCGGCCTGCGCCGCAACCCTGCTGGCTGCGCCATTGGCAGCGAACGCGCAGGAGGGGGGGCGTTCGGCGGCCGAGCGCAACCGCAATGCTGTCGCAGAGGACATCGAAAAGAACTGGGTGCGCCCCTCGGCCGAAGAGCGCGAAGTCACCACCAGCCACACGATGCAGGCTCACGGCAAGACCCTGCGCTACAAGGCAACTGCGGGCACGCTGACGGTCCGCACCGACGCGGGCCAACCGACGGCTAGCGTGTTTTACGTCGCCTATACGCTGGACGGCCAGCCGCTGGGTTCGCGCCCGATCACCTATATGTTCAACGGCGGTCCGGGCTCGCCAACCATGTGGTTGCACATGGGGGCCTTTGGTCCGACACGCGTCCCGACCGACAATCCGGTCTATGAGCGCCCGGCGCCGTTGCGTCTGGAAGCCAACGACATGACGCTGTTGGACAAGACCGATCTTGTCTTCATCGACATGGTAGGGGCAGGCTATTCGCGCCCGCTGGGTGATGCGTCGGGTTCGACCTTCTGGGGCGTGGATGCGGATGCGGACACCTTCGCCCGCGCGATCCTGCGCTACACCACCAAGAACAACCGCTGGGCCAGCCCGAAATACATCCTGGGCGAAAGCTACGGCACGCTGCGCGCGGGTGCGCTTTCCTATCAGTTGCACGACCGCGGCCTGCAGTTGAATGGCGTGATCCTGCTGTCGTCGATCATGAACTATGGCGTGCGCCAGCCGGGCTTCCCGCAGAACTACGTCAGCCTGCTGCCGACCTATGCCGCGACGGCTTGGTATCACAATGCCATCAACCGCAACGGCGTGACGCTGGAGCAGCATGTCCAACGCGCGCGCGAGTTCGCCGAGGGGCCGTACACGGCCGCACTGAACAAGGGTCACTCGATCTCGGACCAGGAAAAGGCCGCTATCGCCCAGCAGATGAGCGCCCTGATCGGCCTCGACCCGTCCTTTATTCAAGCCGCCGATCTTCGTGTCGAGCTTAGCCCGTTCCGCAAGGAACTGCTGCGCGACCGCCGTCAGACGGTGGGGCGTCTGGACAGCCGCTATATCGGTCTGGACGCCAGTCAGGTGACGGGTGGACCGGAGGAAGATCCGGCTTCCAGCGCGGTCACGGGGGCCTATTACGGCCTGTTCCAGGACTATATCGCCAACACACTGAACTACCGGACCGATCTGGAGTACCGTCAGTCGGCGCGTGGCCTGCCGGGCTTTGACTGGAACTGGTCGCACCGTCCGCCGGTCGGTGGTCCGCAAACCACCCCGAATACCGCGGTCGATCTGGCCACTGTCATGCGCCGCAACCCGCATATGAAGGTTCTTGCGCTGAACGGTTATTACGATGCGGCCACGCCGTTCTTCGGCACCGAGTATGATCTGAACCAGATGATGCTGGAGCCGCACCTGCGCAAAAACGTCGAGTTCACCTACTATGAAGGCGGACACATGATGTACACCAGCCGCGAGCCGCTGGTTCAACTGTATCGCGATCTGGCGAAGTACTACGACGAGACGTCCAACGGCGGCGTCCGCTGACAAAGAAAGGCCCCGCAGAGCGATCTGCGGGGCCGATTTCTATTGGCGGGCAGGGAAGCTTTAGGCTTCGACCAACTGACCGCAGATGAAGGCTTCTTCGCCAGCGTTCAGCAGGGCAGCCAGGATCGGCTCTGCGTTTTCCGGCTTGGCGATCAGGATGAAGCCCACGCCGCAGTTGAAGGTGCGGCGCATTTCGTGGGCGTCGATCTCGCCAACTTCAGCCAGCCATTGGAAGACCGGCGGCAGTTCCCATGCGTTCCAGTCGAACTCGGCCTTGAGGCCCTCGGCAATGCAGCGCGGTGGGTTTTCAATGAGGCCGCCACCCGTGATGTGGGCACCAGCGTTGACCAGACCCGACTTCATCAGCGGCAGGACCGACTTGATGTAGATACGGGTCGGCTCCATCAGAGCCTCGGCGAGGGTCTTGCCCTCTGCGAACGGCGCAGCACCGTTCCAGCCCAGACCCGACTTCTCGACGACCTTGCGTACCAGCGAATAGCCGTTCGAGTGCGGACCCGACGAGCCGATGCCGATGATGACGTCGCCACCTTTTTGCTGGTCGAGGTACGGCAACACCTGACCGCGCTCGACTGCACCGATCGAGAAACCGGCGAGGTCATAGTCCGAACCTTCGTACATGCCCGGCATTTCGGCGGTTTCACCACCGACCAGTGCCGAACCCGACTGGCGGCAGCCCTCGGCGATTCCGGCGACGACGCGCTTGGCGGCGTCTACGTCCAGTTTGCCGGTGGCATAGTAGTCGAGGAACATCAGCGGCTCTGCGCCTTGGGCCAGCAGGTCGTTGACGCACATGGCGACCAGATCGATGCCGACGCCGTCGTGCATGCCGGTTTCGATGGCGATCTTCAGCTTGGTGCCCACACCGTCAGTGGTCGAGACGATCAGCGGATCGTTGAAACCGGCGGCTTTCAGGTCGAACAGGGCACCAAAGCCACCGAGCGAAGCCTCTGCACCGGGGCGGCGCGTGGACTTTGCCAGAGGTTTGATGGCGTCGACCAGACGCTCGCCGGCGTCAATATCTACGCCAGCAGAGGCGTAAGTCAGGCCGGTTTTAGGGGCTGCGGAGGTGTCGCTCATCGGTCACGGCTCAAAAACAGGGACAAAAAAGTGCCGTAGCCTCTTGCCACGACGCTGTCGTGCGGGGCTATAGACCGGAATGACGCCAATCACCACCAATGACGCGCTGATCGCTTTCTGTGATCGCTTGGCCAAGGCCCCGTTTGTGACCGTTGATACGGAATTCATGCGGGAAACGACCTACTGGCCGAAGTTGTGCCTGATTCAGACTGCCGCGTCCCCGACCGACGCCGCGATCATCGACCCGATGGCCGAAGGTCTGGATCTGGAGCCGTTCCTGGCCATCCTGCGCGACGAATCGATTCTCAAGGTTTTCCACGCCGCTCGTCAGGACGTTGAAATCTTCAACCGTCTCGGCGCGATGCCGCGCCCGATGTTCGACACGCAGGTCGCCGCCATGGCCGCCGGTTTCGGCGATCAGGTTTCCTATGAAGCTCTGGTCCGCCAGATGCTGCGTCAGGAACTGGACAAGGGCAGCCGCTTCACCGACTGGGCGCGCCGCCCGCTGTCGGAAGCGCAACTGACCTATGCTCTAGGCGACGTGACCCACCTTGCGGCCCTGTACCCCAAGCTGCGTGACCGCCTGCAAAAGGAAGGTCGTCTGGACTGGGTCATGGGCGAAATGGATGCCCTGATCGATCCGGCCCTGTACGACACCACGCCGGAGAATGCGTGGAAGCGCCTGAAGCCGAAGAAGTTCAACGCCAAATATCTGGCCGCTTTCGTGGCGACCGCCGTATGGCGCGAACGTACCGCTCAGGAACGCGACCAGCCGCGCGGCCGTATCCTCAAGGACGAGGGTATCGACGAAATCGCCGTTCAGGCCCCGACCGATCCGGATGCCTTCAACCGTCTGCGCTCCGTGCCCAAGGGCTTTGGCGCGTCGCGCATGGGTCTGGAGCTGGCTGCCGAACTCAAGCGCGTTCTGGCCGATCCCGAAGCCCACGCACCCAAGCTTGAACGCCCCAGTGCCCACCAGCCGGCCCCGCCGTCGGTGGTTGAACTTCTGAAGGTTCTGCTGAAGGCCAAGAGCGACAACGAAGGCGTGGCTTCCAAGCTTATCGCCACCGTATCCGATCTGGAAAAGATCGCTTTGGACGACAACGCCGACATCGAAGCCATGAAGGGCTGGCGTCGCAAGATGTTCGGCGAAGACGCGCTGAAACTGAAGCGCGGCGAGATCGCATTGGTCCTGAACGGATCGCGCGTCGAGATCGTCGAGATCGAAGACTGATCCAGAATGGATCACGCCAATAGAAAAGGGACCGGAGCCGGATGGCTTCGGTCCCTTTTGGTTTCAGGCGGTGGGCTTGCGAGATCGGAAGCGGGAGACTTGCAGCAGCACCAGCGCGAATCCTGCAGGCCAAAGTCCCATGCCGAGGACATATAGTTGGGTCATGATGCTGGGCGCGTAGAGCTCAAACCTATCAACACCTAACCCTGCAAACACTCGTTGGTAACTAATGACGCTATGTGCGGCGACGCCAATGCTCAGGGCGATAAGAGCCATTGCCGCGCAATAGATGCCTCTCGTTAAACGGGCAGGGTTGCGGGTTCTCGCCATGTGAAGGAGTGCTGACCCGCAGACCAGTACACCGGCCACCAGCAATATCTGCATCCCCAACACGGTTAGAGGATGGGCGGTGTGAACGTAGAAGCTCGGGCCGACGCGATAGCCGATATAGCGAGCTTCCAGCACGTCATGAACCACCCATGTGGCGATAGCCCCGATCAGTGTCAGTGTGCTTGCGATCGGGAGCGGTTTCATAATCCGCTCTAGAAGTCCGCCAGTTCCAAATTCATCGCATCGGCCAAGGCCTTGGCGCGGCGGCGGGTCTGGCTGCCGAGCAGCATTGATCCGTAACCTTTGACGGCGGTGACGCGCAGGGTGCCCTTGCTGATGGAGATGGCGGCGTTGGACAGGAGCTGTGGCGAGCGGCCTGACAGGTCGCAGGCCAGGCGCATGGCCAGCCCCAAGGCACGGGCGCGTTTCTGGCCTGCAGACGAGAGCAGGCGATCCACGACGGCGGGCTTGTGCACCGCATTGGTGCCGCCATAGCGGGCGTACATGGCCAGTGCGAGGAAGGCCCGCTCGGCATGGTTCTGTCCGGCGATGGGCGACCACAGCACCTGATCGAAAACCAGTTCCGGTCGGTGATCGGGGTGCAGGCGCGCACCTATGTCGGCCAATCGGCAGACCGACGACATCAACAAGGCGTCACGCGCTTCGCCGAAGACGTCGGGCAGGGCCGAGGCGATAGGCTGTAGCCATCCATCCAGCGCGCGAGGCAGGGCAGGGTCTACACCCTGACGGCCACCCCATGCCGAGCATCCGGCCAGAAGCGGATCGATGGCGCGTTCCCGGTCGTCCATCCCCGCATGCAGCAGGCCTTCGCGTACCCCCCATGCCGAGAAGTGGATCGTCTCGATACCCAGACGATCAATCAGGCCCTTAAGGTTTAGCGCCGCATAGGGCAGGGTCTCGGCGCGGCGTTTGGAGACGCCGGGGTGTTTTTCCAGCGACGCGCGCGACTGGGCCGCGACGTAGTCGGCCAGTTCGTTCGCTTCGTCCGCGGTCATAGAATACTGGTGAACGATGCGTAGGGGATGGTCTTTCATCTCCATGTGCATCTGCGCCAGTGTGCGCCACGCACCGCCGACCGCATTGAAAGTCTTGCAACGATAGTCGTCGGGGATGGCGGCAAGAACCTTGGCGATGCGGTTCTGGACGCGCTTGGCCTCAAAGCTTTTGCCAGCCTCCAGAACGAACGGACCCAGTGGCAGGGTGATACCGGGGCCCTTGGCCCCGAGGCGGTTCAGCTCAAGGCTGGCCCCGCCTAGATCGCCCACGACCCCGTGAGCCGTCGGGTCGCCTGCCCGCACACCGAGAGCGGCATAGCGGGCCTCTTCCTCGCCACTCAGGACACGGATATCGAGGCCGGTCAGGTCGAACACCTGCTGACAGAAGGCGGGGCCGTCGCTGGCTTCGCGCACTGCGGCTGTGGCGGCGGTCAGCACCATGTCGGGCTGGACGCCTTCGATGACTGCTGCGAACCGACGCAGCGCCACCAGCGCCATCTCCACGCCCGGCCCGTACAGGGTTCCGGTGACCGAGATGTCGCGGCCCAGACCCGCCAAAACCTTTTCGTTGAACATGGTCCAGACGGCACGGCCTTCCAGTCGGTACAACACGAGGCGAACCGAGTTGGAACCGATGTCGATGACGGCAATCTGGCGGGACGGATATTCGATCTCTGGCATTAAAGTGCCTTTTGACCTTTCGCGCCGCCATAGGACAGCGTGCTAGGCAAGGTCTTCACCTTGCGGCCACGCCCGGACAGGCTGGGGTTGGTCATGAAGTATTTGTGCGCCGAGAACGGACGCTCGCTGCCCGCCGGAACGACGCGGCTGTAAGTACCATCGGGACGAAGGGTCCATGACTGGGTGTCATCCTTCAGGTTGGCCACCATGATCTGGTCCAGCACCTGATCGTGGACGGTGGGATTGATGATCGGAGTCATCAGCTCAACCCGTCGATTGAGGTTGCGCGGCATCCAGTCCGCCGAGGAGATGAACAGTCTGGCCTTGTTGCTGGGCAGGTCGTGACCATTCGCAAAGGCCACAATGCGGCTGTGCTCGAGGAAGCGTCCGACGATGGATTTGACGCGGATATTCTCCGACAGACCCTTTACCCCCGGACGCAGGCAGCAGATGCCGCGCACCACCAATTCGATACGCACGCCCCACTGGCTGGCTTTGTAGAGCGCATCAATGATCTCGGGGTCCACGACCGAGTTCATCTTGGCCCAGATGGCGGCGGGCTTGCCCATCGCGGCGGCCGACATTTCCTTGCCGATCATTTCCAGAAGGGTGGCCTTCATGTTGATCGGCGAGACGACCAGAGCTTCCAACTCGTCCGGCTCGGCATAGCCGGTGATGTAGTTGAACACGCGCGTTGCATCACGGCCCAGCTTGGCCTCGCAGGTGAACAGGCTGAGGTCGGTGTAAATCTTGGCCGTCGTCGGGTGATAGTTGCCGGTGCCAAAGTGGCAATAGGTGCGCAGGGCATCGCCTTCGCGGCGCACGACGACGCTGAGCTTGGCGTGGGTTTTGTACTCGACGAAGCCGAACACGACGTGGACGCCTGCACGTTCCATCTGGCGGGCCCAGCGCAAGTTGGCCTCTTCGTCGAAGCGTGCCTTCAGCTCGATCAGGGCGGTGACGTTCTTGCCGCTTTCGGCGGCCTCGATCAGTGCCGCGACGATGGGGCTGTCTTTGGACGTGCGGTACAGGGTCTGTTTGATGGCGATGACGTTCGGGTCACGCGCGGCCTGACGCAGGAACTGGACCACCACGTCGAAGCTTTCGAACGGGTGGTGGATCAGCATGTCCTTTTCGCGGATCGCTGCGAACACATCGCCACCGTTATCGCGCACCCGCTCGGGATAGCGCGGCTCATAGCCTTTGAACTTCAGTTCAGGATGGCCCGGCGGGATAAGCTCGGACAGTTGGGCCAAGCCCAACATCCCATCGACGATAACCACGTCCTGAGGCTGGGCATGCAGTTCGCCGACGATGAATTCTCTAAGGTCATCAGGCATTTCGGACTGGATCTTGATGCGGACCACAGAGCCCATGCGGCGCTGCTTCAGCGCTTCTTCGAACTCCATCACAAGGTCTTCGGCCTCTTCCTCGATCTCGATATCGGAATCGCGGATCAGGCGGAAAAGACCCTTCTCCAGCACTTCACAGCCGGGGAAGAGATGGTCGATGAAGGTCAACAACAGGCCTTCCAGCGGAACGTAGCGCGTCTTGCCGGGGGTAGAGCGGCCATCGGTCGGCAGGGCCCAGAAACGGCGCACCTGTGTTGGCACAGGCACCAGTGCATAGAGCACGCGATTGTCGCTGTTGCGGCGAAGTTTGAGCGCCAGCGAGAAGCCGAGGTTGGGCAGGAAGGGGAAGGGGTGCGCCGGATCAATCGCCATCGGCGTCAGAACCGCGAACAGCCGGTTCAGAAACTCCGGCTCCAGACGTTCGCGCTCGGTCTTGGTGATTTTGGAAGGCTCGACGATTTCGATGCCCGCATGCGCCATCTCGCGCTTTAGCACACGCCACTGGCGCTGTTGCTCGGCCATCAGGCTACCGGCGGCGGCGTTGACCTTTTCCAATTGCTCTGCGGGCGTCAGGCCATCGGGCGACACCACGCGAACATGTTCGCGGACCTGACCCTTCAGGCCCGCCACGCGCGTCATAAAGAATTCGTCGAGGTTATTGGCCGAGATCGACAGGAACCGAACACGCTCCAGCAAGGGGTGCGCTTCGTTTGCCGCTTCTTCCAGAACGCGACCGTTAAACGCCAGCCAGGACAGCTCGCGGTTGATAAACCGCTCGGGCGATGTCAGCAGGCCCTGGTCAAGCTCAAGCTGGGGCGCACGCGACGAGGGAACGTCCTCGCCAGCCTTGGTCGTGGTGGGGTTGAAATCGGTCATACCGATTAGTCGCTCGCGAGTGTGACGTTCGCAAGCGCGTTTGGACTGAAAACCTTAGGAAAGTCCTGCGGTAAAATCGCCTTCAAGCACCTGACGGGCCAGAACCCGCGTCACGGGGCGATGGAACATGTCCAGACGATCGACGATGATCTCCGCCGACTGGGCCGAGCGGTCGATGCGGCGAACCAGATATTCGATGACACCTTCACCGGGCACGATGTTACGCGCCGCGAAGGCCCGTTTCAGCATGGCCGCCAGAATAACGTCGTCCGGTACCTCGACCGCAATGGTGCGGATGGCATTGAGGCGTGAGCGCAGATCGGGCAGGCGGGTCATCCATGCCGAGGGGGGATCGCGCGACACCATGAGCAAAGCGCCGCCACCGGACTGGGTCAGGTTGATGAGGTGGAAAAGAGCCTCGTCATCGGCCCCTTCTGCTTCTTCCAGCAGGACGGGGCGGCCTTCCAGTTCCAGCGGGTCGCACCATGCCGCCTCTTCGCCATGTAAGGCGATTGCACCGACCCGCTCGACCCAGGCGGCGGCCATGTGGCTTTTGCCGCTGCCGGTAGGACCATAGAGCGCCATG
Source organism: Brevundimonas sp. GN22 (assembly GCF_054824005.1). Lineage (NCBI taxonomy): Bacteria > Pseudomonadati > Pseudomonadota > Alphaproteobacteria > Caulobacterales > Caulobacteraceae > Brevundimonas > Brevundimonas sp. GN22. The sequence continues at coordinate 10,420 of NZ_JSYD01000053.1, forward strand.
ACCGAGCCCGGTTCAGAGGGCCAGTCTTCGAGTGCCTCTGCGGCGACGGCGTTGGAGGTAGAGACCTCCAAATCCGACGCACGGCGCGACGTCTCCTGTTTGAGCGGGAGGCGAAGCTGCATCTGGGCCATATGAGCGCGATCTGCGGACATGACCTTTTCATACCAAGGTGTGATCGGGCCGTAAGGGGGCGCCTACTGTTGGGACCGTGGACGGAAGCTCGGGAATTGTGGATCAAACCTTCCCCTGTGGGCGGTTCTGGAGACGCCCTGTGGGAAAAATCACCGCCGCTGTGGTCGGATGGGGAAGAACTGGCGTGACGGCGTTGGGTGATCGGGAGGCGCGGAATCGCCCGCCGCGCAAAAACACTGAGAATGACCTTCTATATAGGGCGCTGAAAACTTGACATTCGGGGGCAATAATGCGCCCTACGCCTTCAATTTTCCGCCGCGCGCGCGGCGCTTCCTGTCTGATCGATTCATATGCACGCCTACCGCTCCCATACCTGCGGCGCGCTCCGCGCCTCTGATGCTGGTTCTTCCGTCCGTCTGTCGGGCTGGGTTCACCGTAAGCGTGACCACGGCGGTCTGCTGTTCATCGACCTTCGCGACCACTACGGCCTGACGCAGCTCGTTCTGCACCCGGAAACGCCGGGCTTTGAAGCTGTCGAGCGCCTGCGCGCCGAAAGCGTCATCAAGATCGACGGCGAAGTCATTGCCCGCTCGGCCGAGACCACCAACGCCAATCTGCCGACCGGCGAGATCGAAGTTCGCGTCCAGTCAGTTGAAGTCCTGTCGGAAGCTGCTGAACTGCCGCTGCCGGTCTTTGGCGAGCCGGAATATCCGGAAGAAATCCGCCTGAAAAACCGCTTCCTCGACCTGCGTCGCGAGACCCTGCACAAGAACATCGTGCTGCGCTCGAAGGTGATCCATTCGATCCGCCAGCGCATGGTGGAGCAGGGCTTCCTTGAGTACCAAACCCCGATCCTGACGGCCTCGTCGCCGGAAGGCGCACGCGACTTCCTCGTGCCGTCGCGTATGCACCCGGGCAAGTTCTACGCGCTGCCGCAGGCTCCGCAGCAGTTCAAGCAGCTGCTGATGGTTTCGGGCTTCGACCGTTACTTCCAGATCGCGCCGTGCTTCCGCGACGAAGACCTTCGCGCCGATCGTTCGCTCGAGTTCTACCAACTCGACGTGGAAATGAGCTTCGTCACGCAGGAAGACGTCTTCCAAGCCATCGAACCGCTGATGAACGGCATCTTCACCGAGTTCGGTGAAGGCAAGCCGGTGTCTCCGATCGATCAGACCCACACCTTCACCAACGACTTCGGTGAGACGTTCGAGCACAAGGGCTTCGAGCGTCTGACCTACGCCCAGTCGATGAAGTGGTACGGCTCGGACAAGCCGGACCTGCGTAACCCGATCAAGATGCAGGACGTTTCGGAACACTTCCGCGACGGTGGCTTCGGTCTGTTCGCCAAGATTCTCGGCGCTGACGAAAAGAATGCCGTCTGGGCAATTCCGGCCCCGACCGGTGGTTCGCGCGCCTTCTGCGACCGTATGAACTCGTGGGCTCAAGGCGAAGGCCAACCGGGTCTCGGCTACATCTTCTGGTCCGACGACCAAGGTGCATGGGGCGGCCCGATCGCCAAGAACCTCGGCCAGGAGCCGACCGAAGCCCTGATGGCTTCGCTGGGCCTCGGCAAGGGTGACGCCGCCTTCTTCACCGCCGGCGATCCGGCTGTATTCGCCAAGTTCGCGGGTCTGGCCCGTACCCGCGTCGGTACCGAGCTGAAGCTGGTGGACGAAGAGCAGTTCAAATTCTGCTGGATCGTCGACTTCCCGATGTTCGAGTGGTCGGAAGAAGAGAAGAAGGTCGACTTCTCGCACAACCCGTTCTCGATGCCGCAAGGTGGCCTCGAGGCGCTCGAGAACCAAGACCCGCTCACCATCCGCGCCTATCAGTACGACATCGTCTGCAACGGCTATGAGCTGTGCTCGGGCGCGATCCGTAACCACAAGGCCGAGATCATGCTGAAGGCCTTCGAGATCGCTGGCTACGACGCCTCGGTCGTTGAAGAGCAGTTCGGCGGCATGCTGACCGCCTTCCGTTACGGCGCACCGCCGCACGGTGGTCTGGCTCCGGGCATCGACCGCATCGTGATGCTGCTGGCTGGCGAAACCGCCATCCGCGAGGTCATTGCCTTCCCGCTGAACCAGCAAGGTCAGGACCTGCTGATGAACGCTCCGGCAGAAGCCGAAGAGCGTCAGATGAAGGAACTGTCGATCCGCACCCAACTGCCGCTTAAGACTGCTTAAGCGGCGGGCCGGTCGGTCGCTGACAAAAAAGAAGGGGCGCTCCGGTCGGAGCGCCCCTTTTTTGGGGTCTGAAACTTGTTAGCAGGTACGCACGGTGAGGCCCCGCGGCAGGGACGTGGTACGATCCCCGCACGCCTGATTGACCTGTTCCTGCGTCAGGTTGCGTGCGCGAGACAGGTCCGCGCCACGGATGTCGGTGCGGCGCATCGAGGCATCTTTAAAGTTCGCGCCCTGGAAATTGCTGCTGCGGAGGCGCGACATGTCCAGATTGGCGTCGGAAAAATCGGCGTTGGTAAAGTCGCTGCTCGTCAGGTTCGAGGCCGTGATCTGGGCATCCCGGAAGGTCGCGCGCGAGGCGCTGACCTGGCGCATGGTGACGCCGAACATGATGCTGTCGTTGGCGTTCATACGGTCCATCATGGCTGCAGTGAAATTGGCCCCGTTGGCCTCACTATCGGACAGATTGGCGCGGGTCAGATTGGCCTTCGTAAACCCCGATCCGTTGGCGGAAGCGCCGGACAGGTTCACACGCTCCATATTGGCCTCGGTGAAGACCGAACCTGCCAATTGGGCCCCGCGCATGTCAGCGTCGCGGAAACTGGAACCCTGAAAGACCGAGCCGATCATGCTGGCACCCCGAAGATTCGCGCCGATCAGCGTAGAGTTGCGGAAGCTTGCACCGGTCATCGTCGCGCCCGAGAGGTCGCGGCCCGACAATTCGCAGCGGTTGCATGTACCGCCCAGCGAAATCACCCGCGCCACGTCCCGTTCCTGAAGCGTGACAGCGGCTGCCGGTAATGCAAATGCGCTGCACGCGCCCGCAAAAGCGAGGGCGGCGGCGACAGACTGCATTCTGATCCAAGCCTTTTCCATACTCGGAAGATGCCCCCTAATGCACTGAAACCCTACTTAAATCGCGGTAACAGTCGGGGCCTAATCAGCAAGACGCAATGGCCAAACCGTGGGGAAGTTGTGTCAAAGCGTCGCCGCAAGCGCGGTTTAGTTGTGTTTGGGTGAGACCTCTCGCTTGGGATAGGTCGGCCCCCGAGAAATTGGTGCCTTCCAGCTTTGCGCCTGTGAAATCAGAACCGCGTAGCGAAGTGCCGACAAACGATGCGTTTCCCAAGTCGGCCCCCGCAAAGCTGGCCCCCGACATGACCGCTCCAAAGGCGTTCACATCGCGCAAGTCGGCGTTGCCAAAGCGGGCACGGTTCAGAACGGAGAGTGACATATCCGCCTGGCGCAGGCGTGCGCCGGACAGGTTGATCGCCCGTACCTGAAGTCCGCCCAATTCCGCCTGAAACAGATTGCAGCGCGGGCAGGACACGCCATTGCGCACAGTCGCGATCTGGCTGTGGTTCTGGGCCATTGCGGTCGTGGGTGCGAGCGGCAGCAGGGCCAGCACCACGACTGGCAGGGGGGAAAAGCGTATTCTCATGGCACAAACCTGTCCTGTGGCCGGGCGATTGTCCGGATCACAGCAAGTCGCGTGCCTTACCCCTGCATCTGGGGCGACACGCCACAGCTATCGCAGACCCAGCCACCGCCACGGTTCTGTAGGGCAAAGTCACCACAGGCGGGGCAGGCCGTGGCATCGGGAGAAACCGCCGCCAGAGCAGGCGAGGCGGGCTTTTTGCCGAACGGCACCACGACCAGATTGTCAGGGGTGGCACCGCGCGCGAAGCCCTTGGAGATAAAGCGCGTGGCCGGCACGGTTTCAGGCTCGCCCTCGGCGCTGTCCAGGCCATCGCCTGCGGTGGGTGCGGCATTCGCCAGTTCCGTGCGGTCCAGATAGGACACGCCCAGTTCGCGAAAGATGTAGTCGAGGATCGAGGTCGCCGAACGGATGGAATCATTGCCCGTCACGCGCCCAGCGGGCTCGAAGCGGGTGAAGACGAAGGCATCGACGAACTCGTCCAGCGGCACGCCGTATTGCAGACCAATGCTGATGGCGATGGCGAAGTTGTTCATCAGACTGCGGAAGGCGGCACCTTCCTTGTGCATGTCGATGAAGATTTCACCCAGCTCGCCGTCTTCGTATTCGCCGGTATGGATATAGACCTTGTGGCCCGCCACCGCGGCCTTCTGGATATAGCCTTTGCGACGGTCCGGAAGTTTGCGGCGGGTGCGGTCGCGCTCCACCACGCGCTCGATCACACGCGGACTGGATGGAGCCTCTTCGACGACGGCCGTGCGCACAGGCGCATCGGCAACGGCGTCGAAATCAAAGGCGAGGTCAGCGGGCGGCGAGGCGCGACGAAGCGTCAAAGCGCGAACACCTTCAAGCGCGGCATGGGAAATGGCGCGAGAGCCATCCAGCAGCGTCTCGTCCCAGTCCAATTCTATGACCAGAGGGGTTGGCGTGTCGCTGGAGCCATCGATGGCGCTGACCAGTTCGTCCGTCACATCGGCGGGCGACATGGAGAGCCAATCGGCCAGTCCGGCCGGCGCGTCCCAGGTCGAAAGATCGCCATGACCCAGAACCTGCGCCTGTGTTTCGGCAATATCGTCGGCGCTGAAGCCCAGCAGAGGCAGGATGGAGCCAGCCTCGGCATCCAGCCCGAGTACATCGTGGATGAAACCGGCATCCAGAACTGGGCTGCGGAACGCCTCATCGAGCTGGTCGATGTGGGCGAGGGCCATCTCGAGGCCCTCCAGCTCCAGTTCGGTGAAGCCCAGTTCATGCAGGGCCTCGTGATTGACCGGTGTGTCGCCTGCAAGGGTGCGCGTACCGAACAGATGACGCTCGGCGCTTTCCAGATCGCCGCCCTTGCGGGAAATGGCCTTGGCCAGTGCGGGACGCAGACGCGGCGCTTCCTCGCCATCCTCGGTCTGATAACGGTCGATATGGGTAAAGCTGCCTAGCCCAAGGCGCAGCGCGGGCTCCGGCTCGCTCAGGAACAGGCGAAGTCCGGCGTGATGGGTCTGGACGTCGTCTGCGTGGCCCAGATGTTTGGCCAGTGCGGTCGATGCCGAAATATAAGCGGTGCGGACGGTCTCGGCGACCTGTCGCGCGAGTTCAGACGGGTTTTCAAGCCCCAGCCGTAGAGCCGTGTCAGCCAGTCCCCCCAGTCCAAATGCCATGCGCGGCTGAGGGTGTGCTATCAGAGCAGCCAGAATGGTCCACACGCGCGCAATGTCGGAAAGGGCCGACGTGGCCTCGGTGCCGACCAGTGCGAGCACGGCCTCGACGTCCAACTGAACGCGCGCTTCCAGATCCGTCTGGCTGAGCGCAATCGCCTCGGCGTGGTCGAAGGCAATCAGCACTTCGCCCTCCACGGAGGTTTCGGCCAGTTGTTGCGCCAGCGATCCGCCGGCGGCCAGCAGATCGCGCTGGGCCTCGACGACCAGTCTCAGCGGCTCGGCATCCGCCACCGCGCCCAAGGGCTCGCCCTCGATGGCGCTGACGATATCGGCGTGGACGGCACCGCATCGGTGGGCCTGTGCGGCTGCGCGGGCGAGGGCAGGATTGGTTTGAGGCGAGGTACAGGCTTCGCGTGGACCTTCGCAGCGAATTACGGCATCGCGCACAGCCAGCAGGGCGTCGTCGATGGCAGCTAGGGCTGTGGATGCAAGACGTGCCCCGCGCGCCCGTCGCCGGAAGTCGTCCAGTCGCACCGTCGCGTCCGGCTCGCTCAGAAACAGGATGTCGAACGGGCGCGGGGCGGTGGGCAGGGCGGGGGCAGCCAAGCCAAGCTGCAAACTGGCCAAGGCCAGTGCGGCATCCGCCTCGCTCAAAACACCCAGTTCGCGTCCTTTGGTGATCAGCGGGGCGGCCCATTCGGCCAAGGCTTCGATGATGTTGCCAGAAGTATCGAGCCGTCGCGCCGATGCGGGATCGAGACGCGGTTCCAACCAGTCAAGCCACGCTTCGATGCGGGCATCGGTCCAGTCGGCGGGTGCAAGTACGGACGCGACGGACGAGGCTCGCTCGATGCGCCGTGATTCCAACTTCAGATCGATAACGGCATTCGCAAAATCAAACGCGCCACTCATGGATCGCCTCCACGCTGCACCAATGTGACAGCCTAAGGCGGTGTTTCACGCTCGCTCAATAGATATTGCGGCCCTTGGTGCATTTACCCCCAAGATATTGGATTAAAGGTTTTTGCACGATCGCTGGACGTAGGCGCTTCAGGTTTCTATTATCGCCGCGCCGCTGACTGTCTCCTTGCGGCATGATTTTAGAATGAGTGCGACGACGTGCTGAGCAAGATCTTTACCTGGTGGAATGGCGCTACCATTGGCACCCTGTTCACCATTGGCAAGCGTGGCAGCCTGGTCGGCACGGACGAGTTTGGTAACCGCTATTACCAATCGCGCGACAACGTTTCCTATGACGGCCGCAAGCGCCGTTGGGTTGTCTATGAAGGTTATGCCGAAGCCACCAAGGTTCCGCCGGAATGGCAGGGCTGGCTGCGCTATACCTATGACGAGGCACCGAGCGAAAAGCCGCTGCCGCGCAAGGCGTTCGAAAAAGACCATCTGCCGAACCTGACGGGCACGCCTTATGCGCGCCGTCCGCAAGGCTCGCTGGCCGCTATCGGCCAACGTCCGGCTGCGACCGGCGACTATCAGGCCTGGACGCCGGAATGAGTTTCCGCGGGGCACTGCTGGGCGGCATCGTTGCCGCAGGTGTCGGTCTGTCGGGGGCAGGGGTGACCGCTGCCCTCATGGACGTGCCTCAAGATGCAGTCCCCGCATCTCAGGACCCGGTCGGTGATGCATTGAAGGCTGCGCAAAACCCGCAGCCCCAGACGCCGCCGACCCCGCCGGTTCAGGATATCCCTGCCGGCACAACCAGCATCACGGTTGTCGACCCGAACGCGCCGCTTCCTCAGGAAGAAGTGCCGACCGAAGAGACCGCCGAAGAAACCGCCGAAGAAGCTACCGAAGAGGTGGCAGAGGTCGTCGAGCCGACGGTGCGCCGTCGCCATCGCGTGGCCCTGATCCATGCCATCGACAAGACCACGGCCGAGAGCATGCAGTTCGAGGTCGAAGTCGGCGGACGTCCGGTCCGTTTCGCCCGCAGCCTGATCTTTAAGGTCCGCGCTTGCGAGGTAACCGGTGCCAACGAACTGACCGAAGACGCTATTGCTTATGTCGAAGCCGGCATTCAGCCGCGCGCAGAAAAGGCTCTGAATGAGGCGCGTCAAATCTTCAAGGGTTGGATGTTCGCATCCTCGCCCAGCCTCAACGGCATTGAACACCCCGTTTATGATGCGTGGGTGGTGGGCTGTAAGACCCGCTAAGCGGCTTGCGCCAGACTGACGGCGTCGGCACCTGACAACGGCAGGGCCAGCCCTCGCGTATCCCCTGATAATCTCAAGGCTACAGCCAGCTTGCGCAGATAGGCACGCTGGGGAATTTCCTGCGCGCCAAACTGTTTCAGATGATCGGTGATGAACTGGGCATCCAGCAGTGTGAACCCCGACCGTTTTAATCGCGCCACCAGATGAACCAGCGCGACCTTGGATGCATCGGTACGGCGGCTGAACATGCTTTCGCCGAAGAAGGCGCTGCCCAGCGATACGCCATAGAGGCCGCCTACGAGCACCTCGTCCTGCCAGCACTCGATAGAGTGGGCGTGCCCGCGTGCGTGGAGCTGGGTATAGAGGTGGCGGATCGGGTCGTTGATCCACGTATCCTCGCGACCGGGGGCCGACGCCGCACAGGCGTCTACAACAGCCAGAAAGGCCGTATTCACGCGAATGTCGAAGGGGGCGTTGCGTACCGTACGCCTCAGGCGCGACGGGATGTTGAACTGGTCCAGCGGAAAGATGCCCCGCTGATCCGGTTCAACGAGAAAGACGCGGGGATCATCCCGCGCCTCTCCCATTGGAAAGACCCCGTTTGCGTAGCAGCGAAGCAGGGCGTCGGCGTCAAACACCTCGCGCTCCACTGCGCTGAAATCAGGGTCCTCTTCGATCAAGTCAGGCTTTCGCCTTTTGGGCAGCCGCCCATTTTTCCAGCCAGTGGATGTCGTAGTCGCCCGACAGGATGTCCGGCTCCTGCAACAGCTTCTGGAACAGCGGGATGGTGGTATCGATACCGCCAACGACAGTCTCGCCCAGAGCGCGCTTGAGGCGGGCCAGAGCTTCTTCACGGTCGCGACCGTGAACGATCAGCTTGCCGATCAGGCTGTCGTAGTAAGGCGGGATCGAATAGCCCGAGAAGATTGCGCTATCGAGACGCACACCCAGACCGCCCGGAGCGTGGAAGTCGGTCACAGTGCCCGGCGACGGGGTGAACGTTTCGGCGTTCTCGGCGTTGATACGCACTTCGATCGCGTGACCTTTGAACTCGATGTCTTCCTGCTTGAAGGACAGCGGTAGGCCCGCAGCGATGCGGATCTGTTCGCGGACCAAATCGACGCCGGTGACCATTTCGGTGACCGGGTGTTCGACCTGCAGACGGGTGTTCATCTCGATGAAGAAGAACTCGCCGTCTTCCCACAGGAACTCGATGGTGCCGACGCCGAGGTAACCGATGGCGGCAATGGCCTTGTTGACCACTTCACCGATCTTGGCACGGCCTTCCGGCGACAGGGCCGGAGACGGGGCTTCTTCCAGAACCTTTTGGTGGCGGCGTTGCAGCGAGCAGTCACGTTCACCAAGGTGGACAACGTTACCGTGGCTGTCGGCGATGACCTGAATTTCGATGTGGCGCGGCTTCTGGAGGTAGCGTTCCATATAGACGGCACCGTTACCGAAGGCGGCCAGCGCCTCGGACTGTGCGGTCTGGACCGCTTCGACCAGATCATCGGCGGTCATAGCGACCTTCATGCCGCGACCGCCACCGCCAGCAGCAGCCTTGACGATCAGCGGGAAGCCGATGGTCTTGGACGCTTCGATAGCTTGCTCGACGGTTTCGACTTCGCCGTCGGAGCCCGGAACGACAGGGATGCCTGCGTCCTTGACGGTCTGCTTGGCCGTGATTTTGTCGCCCATCACGCGGATGTGGTCAGGCTTGGGACCGATGAAGGTCATGCCGTGGGCTTCGATGATTTCAGCGAAGCGGGCGTTTTCCGACAGGAAGCCATAGCCCGGGTGGATCGCCTGAGCGCCGGTGATTTCGGCAGCGGCGATGATCTGCGGGATGTTCAGATACGACTTAGCAGCCGGAGCCGGACCGATGCAGACGCTCTCGTCGGCCAGACGCACCCACATGGCGCCGCGGTCGGCTTCCGAGTGGATGGCCACCGTCGAGATGCCCATTTCCTTACAGGCGCGATGCACCCGAAGGGCGATTTCGCCGCGGTTGGCGATGAGAACCTTGGTGAACATGTTCAGGCTCAGGCTTCCAGAACGACCAGAGCTTCGCCGAACTCGACCGGCTGTGCGTCGCCGACGAGGATTTCGGCGACCACGCCGTCACGCGGGGCAACGATCGGGTTCATGGTCTTCATAGCTTCGATGATCAGCAGGGTCTGGCCCTTCTTGACCTTGGCACCAGCCGAAGCGAACGGCGCAGCGCCCGGAGCCGGTTGCAGGTAGGCGGTACCAACCATCGGCGACTTCACTTCTTCACCCGAACGGGCAGCCGGAGCGGCGGCAGCAGCCGGAGCAGCAGCGGCGGCAGGTGCAGCAGCCGGAGCAGCGGCGACCGGAGCCGGAGCGTATTGAACCGGAGCAGCCGCGACGGTGACTTCGCGCTTCACCTTGATCTTCAGATCGTCTTTCTCGACTTCGATCTCGGTCAGCTCGGTTTCGTTCAGGATGTTGGCGAGGGCGCGGACCAGATCAGCGTCGATGGCGGTGTGCTTGTTGTCGGACATAGGGTGTCTCTTCTCGTGTACTTAGCCGCAGAGCCGCTTAGGCCGAACGGATGAGGTTCAAGGCCGCCTTGACGGCCATTTCATACCCCTGAACGCCCAGGCCGGCGATCACGCCAGTGGCAGCCAGGGAAACATAGGAGTGGTGCCTGAAGGCCTCGCGCGCGGCGGGGTTCGACAGGTGGCACTCGATGACGGGAATGCTCAGCGTCTTCAGCGCGTCGTACAGCGCCACAGAAGTGTGGGTGTAGGCGGCTGGATTGATGATTAGTGCGGATGCCTTGGTGCGGGCTTCCTGAATCCAGTCGACCAGCTGGCCTTCGTGATTGGACTGCAGGAACACGACCTGTGCGCCGTCCGCCGCGGCTTCGCAGCGCTTCTGGACGTCGGCAAGGGTGTCACGCCCATAGATCTCGGGCTCACGCTCTCCGAGGAGATTGAGGTTAGGACCGTTCAGGACGTAGAGGACAGGCGCTTCGGGCATTCGCTCGTATTGGTGGTGCGCGAAAGGTTGCGCGGACTCGAGGACTTTCTAGCCTGACTTGGCATCCGACGCCAAGCATTCGCGCAAATTCTTGACGTTACGTCAGGCGAGGGCGTGTTAAATCAAGCTTATGCGGGTGGCAATGCGCTTACGGCACCTGTTTGCAGGTGCTGTTTGGGCATCGACCCGTGTGTGGTGTGAGTCGGTAGGTGACGGCACAGGTGAAGCGATTGAGTTGCGGACCGCATCACCCCATATTCTTGGTCTGGCCTGCCTATGATCCTCAGGCCACGTCTGGAGCGAAGAATTGCGTATCGAAGTGAACGGGCAGGGGCGTGACACGTCTGCCGCCACCATTCTGGGCCTCATCGAAGAGCTGTCGCTGGACCCGCGCAAGGTTGCGGTCGAGCGCAATCTGGAGATCGTACCGCGTTCGCTGCATGCCACCACCGAGCTGGCCGACGGCGACAAGATCGAGCTGGTCCAGTTCGTCGGCGGCGGCTGAGCCAGATCAAATCCCGTATCGCGGCTTTAATGCGGGACGGGTTGCGGCTAACTGTTCCTCATGACCGAATCCGCACCTCGCACCGATAGCTGGACCGTCGCTGGTCGCACCTTCAACTCCCGCCTGATCGTGGGCACGGGCAAATACCGTGACTATGAGCAGAACGCCGCCGCTGTGGTGGCCTCGGGCGCGGAAATGGTGACGGTGGCCGTGCGCCGCGTGAACCTGACGGACCCAGGCCAGCCGGTCCTGACCGACTATATCGATCCCAAGAAATACACCTATCTGCCCAACACGGCGGGCTGCTTTACCGCAGAGGATGCTATGCGCACCCTGCGTCTGGCCCGCGAGGCCGGTGGCTGGACGCTGGTGAAGCTGGAAGTCCTGTCCGAGCAGAAGCACCTGTATCCGGATATGGAAGAGACCCTGCGGGCGCTGAAGCTGCTGACCGCCGAAGGCTTCGAGGTCATGGTCTATTGCACCGACGACCCCGTCTATGCCCGCAAGCTAGAAGATGCAGGCGCAGTCGCCATCATGCCGCTGGGCGCGCCGATTGGCTCGGGGCTGGGTATCCAGAACCCCATCAACATCCGCATGATCGTGGAGCAGTCCAAGGTCCCGGTGCTGGTGGATGCTGGTGTGGGCACGGCTTCGGATGCGGCGGTGGCGATGGAGCTGGGCTGCGACGGCGTGCTGATGAACACCGCCATCGCCGAAGCCCGCGATCCGGTTTTGATGGCCAGCGCCATGAAGCACGCGGTCATTGCGGGGCGCGAATCTTACCTCGCTGGCCGGATGAAGAAGCGCATGTTCGCCGATCCGTCCTCGCCGCTGGCGGGCCTGATCTAAGGCAAGAAAAGGGCCGGAGAGCAGATCGCTTTCCGGCCCTTCTTGTATCTGGGATCGGCTTATTTGACCGCTTCGATCATCTTCTCGACCTCGGCGGGGTCGATGCTGGCGCTGGTCTTGCCGTTGACGAAGAAGGTCGGCGTGCCGCGCAGGCGCAAGGTTGCGCCGATGGTGTGAATGTCCGCGATCTGGCGAACAGCCTCCGGCGAGGTCATGAACTGGTTGGCCTTGGCCATGTCCACGCCAGCCTGTTTCAGGATGTCGTTCACGGCGTCTTCGTCCAGAGCGCGCTCGGCCATCAGGGCATCGTGGACGGCCAGATATTTGCCTTGATCATGCGCCGCCAGCGCTGCGCGAGCGGCATAGTTGGACGTGACCGTCGAGCCATTGTCGAGGATCGGCCATTCCTTGAAGATGAAGCGCACCTCGGGGTGGCGGTCCATCATGGCGCGGTACGGTGCGGCCACGGCCTTACAGCCAGGGCAGCGATAGTCGAAGAACTGGATCACCGTGACCTTGGCGTCTGCCGGACCGAACATGGGATCGCGGGTATCGGCTTCCAGCAGGCGAGGATTGGCGGCGACGGCCTGATCAATCGACGAGGTTGCGCTCTGGTCTTCCAGCGACTGTCGCGCTTCCAGCATCTCATCGAGAATCTGCGGGTTCTGCAAAAGGTAGCCGCGCACATCTGCGCGCGGTCCAACGCCCAGATAAGGTAGACCGGCCAAGACCAGAGCTGCCGCCGAAATGGCGACAGCCGCCCCCGCCAATAGCGAAGAAGGTGCACCGGAGGACGAGCGGTGTTTACCGTTCTGTTCGGGCACGGCGGTGTTGTTTGCGGGCGGAGGCGTGTCGGTCATAAAGTCTGGTACTCGTCTGGGACGGGAGTGTTAGTTGGTGCCGGGCGGCTGGACCTGCTGGCCGCGACGCTGCTGGTTACGGCGCTCGGCGGCGGCAATGTCGTCTTCAGACGCGCCGGACGCCAGAACAATGTCGGTCGCACGGCGCCATTCGATGCTGTTGCGGTCCAGCATATCGCGGGCGCGCAGGGCGAACTCGTTGGCCTGACGCGGTTGGCGTAGCGCGAACCAGTATTCTGCCGAGGCCAGACGGGCTTCACCCTCTTTGCCCTGATTGGCATAGGCCTGACTGAGCAGACGCCAAGCCATCGAGTTATCGTCCTCGCGGGCGAGGGCGAACTTCAGCTCTGTCTCCGCCTTGGCAGTGTTCTCGGGCGTACCGCTTTCAAGCAGGGCGTGGGCGAGGTTGATGCGGAGAAGTGGCGCTTCAGGCAGTAGCTGTACGGCGCGCGAATGGGCTTCAAGCGCCTCGGCCGGACGGCCTTCTTCGAAGATGATCTGGCCCTTCAACTCCCACAGATAGGCGTTCTCCGGCTGCTCGGCCAACAGCGCGTCTACAGCCTCCAAGGCCTTGTGGGTCTGGCCGTCGCGATACCAGGCGATGGCGCGAGCATAGCGGGCAGGGAACGAGGTATCCGAGGTAGGATATTCAAGCAGCGTCGTGTTCGGGTGCTGCATAAATCCGCGAATCTTGGCGATCACCAGCGCGTGCTGGGCAATACGCTCCTCGCTGTCACGCTTATCGTAGTTGGACGCGCGCTCAACCGGACCGCGCAAAGCACTGATGCGCTGGGATGACAGCGGGTGGCTGCGGAAATAGGGGAAGCGGCGGGCGTCGGAGAAAACTTCCTGCGAGCGGAAGTTCTCGAAGAACTCGACCAGACCGCGACCGGATTCGCCTGCACGCTCCAGTGCGCGTGCACCGGTGATGTCGGCTTCGCCTTCCTGCGACTGCATGTAACGCAGCGCGCCCAGTGTGCCGAAATACTGGCTTGATGCGATCAGCGCCGCGCCTGCATCGGGTGCACCAGCAAGTGCAGCCAGAGCGCCCAGCGCCATGGTCATGATCATCGGCTGCATGCCCGCATTCTGGGCACCGTCGCGCAGGGTGTGACGATTTTTGATGTGACCGGCTTCGTGCGCAATCACGCCCAGAAGCTGGTTCGGATTCTTGGTTTCAAGAATAAGGCCGGTGTTCAGGCCCATAACCCGCCCGCGTGTAGCCCACGCATTCAGGCTGTCATCG
>NZ_JSYD01000054.1:0-6650 GCF_054824005.1 Brevundimonas sp. GN22
GGCGCTTGGATTACAGGACACAACCTGCTCCAGTCGCCGCCGATCCGGTTCGAGACGTTTGGCCTCTACTCCAGCGTCCTGACCCGAGATGGCAGTGTCTATACGCTGGAGCGGGAGTATTACCTTTGACGGATTGGCCCCAAGAGGCATGGGCGGGAACGACCGAAACCCGTGTCGGTCCGACGCTGGAAACCGAGCGCCTGATCTTGCGCCCGCCCACGCTGGAGGATTTCCCTCGGTGGTGTGAACTGCTGGCTGATGAAGAAGCCAGCAAATTCATCGGTGGTACCCAGTCCAAGCATCAGGTCTGGCGCACCATGGCCATGGTGGTTGGCATGTGGGCCCTGCACGGTGAGGGCATGTTCTCGCTGCTCGACAAGAAGACAGGCCTGTGGCTGGGCCGCATCGGGCCACTGCATCCCTATGGCTGGCCGGGCAGGGAGGTGGGCTGGAGCCTGCACCCCGACGCTCACGGCAAGGGTTATGCGATGGAGGCAGCCATCGCCACCATCGACTATGCCTTTGATGTTCTGGGCTGGCCTGACGTCATTCACTGCATCGACCCGCTGAACACGCCATCGGAAAGGGTGGCCCAGCGGCTGGGGGCATACAACATGGGCCCGCGCCCGCTTCCAGCTCCCTTTGACACCCTGACCTGCAATGTCTGGGGTCAGACCAAGGCCGAATGGCAGGTCAACCGCGCACGCCTTGCAGCAGGAACGTAAGCGGAACATAATGCGGGAATGGCCCCTGCCGCTCCCGATATCGAACTCAGCTTTTCACGTCCCGAGACGACCCATGCGGTAACGCGCGGGGCGGCGCGGTTACTCGCCGACATGGGCTATGCGCCGTTGATGGAGGTGCGCCTTCCGAACGGCCGCCGGGCGGACGTGCTAGCTCTGGGCCGCCGGGGCGACATCATCATCGTCGAGGTGAAATCCGGCATCGACGATTTCCGCGTCGATCGCAAATGGCATGAATATGCGCCTTATTGCGATGCCTTCTATTTCGCTGTCTCGCCGGAGTTTCCCGACGGTGTGCTTCCGGACGAGCCGGGCCTCATCTATGCCGACGGCTTCGGTGGTGCCGTCATCCGGGACGCCGTACCCGAGCCATTAGCCGCCGCCCGCCGCAAAGCCATGCTTATCGCGTTCGCACGGCTCAGCGCGTTCAGGATGCTCAGGAGTGAAGTGTCCTAACGCCAGTGACGCGATCATTGGCTATTTGAGGACGGTAACCTGTCCAGATTACCTTGGCGCGCGTTTAGCGAGGATGCGTTGCAAGGTGCGACGGTGCATACCGAGGCGGCGGGCCGTCTCCGAGACGTTCTGGTCGCACAGCTCGAACACGCGCTGGATATGCTCCCAGCGGACGCGGTCCGCGCTCATGGGGTTTTCCGGCGGCTCCGGTGCTTCGCCGGAGGAGAGCAGCGCCTTGACCACGTCGTCGGCATCGGCGGGCTTTTGCAAATAGTCGACGGCACCGGCCTTTACCGCAGCAACCGCAGTGGCAATCGCGCCATAACCGGTCAGCATGACGATGCGGGCATCCTCGCGGGCGTCGCGCAGGGCCTCAACCACCTTCAGGCCGTTACCGTCCTCAAGACGCATGTCCAGCACGGCAAACGCCGGCGGTGACTGGCGAATGACAGCCTGAGCCTCGGCGACCGAAGCGGCCAGAGACACCTCGAACCCCCGCGATTCCAGGGCGCGGCCCAGACGCGTACGCAACGCCTGATCATCGTCCAGCAACAGCACGGACTTGTCGGCAAGATCGGCAATCAGGTTTTCGAGTTCAGACATCAACTTCTCCTGCGCCTTCAGGTCGGGGTTCAGGCCACCAAGGTCAAGGAAGAAGACCGGTGGTGCGACATATGGTTCCAATCAGGCGGGATCGAGCGGCACGTCGGTGTGGTCCGGCTGATGGGCCTCAAGTCGTTGGCGGGGCCAGCGCACGGACACCCTCGCGCCCTGACCGCTTTCGTCGGGGCGCATCAGCCCGTTGCCGATGGACACCCGCGCACCGCTGCGCTCCAAAAGCGTGCGGGCAATAAAGAAGCCCAGCCCCATCCCGCCCTGACTGGGCGAGATCGCGGCCTCGGCGTCGTTGTCTTTGGACGCCAGTTGCTTGGCCAAAGCGCGGCGGGCCTTGTTCTGGGGGCGGGTGGTGACATAGGGCTCGCCAAGGCGCGGCACGACGTCTGGAGAGAAGCCGGGGCCGTCGTCGCTGATATCGACCGTAATCCATCCCGCATCCACGGTGGCTACAAGGTTGACCGTCTGGGTGGCAAAGTCGGCTGCATTTTCCACCAGTGCCGACAGCCCATGAATGATCTCGGGCTGGCGATAGATGCGCGGCAGGGGCTGACCTTCGGGCGCGACCACGGCGAGATTGAAATCGAGATCAAAGCCCTGGTGAGGCTCGGCCACTTCCTGAAGGACAGCTTTCAGGTCCGCCTCGGCAAAGGCACCCTCGTTATCGTCGTGTGAAGTCGACAACTGGTTCAGGATTTCGCGGCACCGTGCGGCCTGTTGCAGGATAAGGCTGGCGTCTTCAGCGATGGCGCTATCGGCCTCGGCGTGACGGAGCATTTCGCGCGCTACGATCTGGATCGTCGCCAGAGGTGTGCCCAATTCGTGGGCTGCGGCTGCCGCCAGACCCCCGATGGCGGCAAGACGCTGCTCGCGCTGCAGAACATCCTGGGTCGTGGCCAGCGCCAGCTCCAGTCGCTCGGCATCATAGGCGACCTTCCAGGCATAGCCGGAAGTAAACAGCACGCCCGTAATCAGGGCGATGCCCAACTCCATCCGGTACAGGCCGGGGAGGACCAGCGCCTCGTCCGTTCGCCACGGGAAGGGCAGGGACCACCAGAACATGCAGGCCACGCACACCAGAGCCAGCGTCGCCAGCCCCAATGCCTGACGCGAAGGTAGGCTGGCGGCCGCCACGGTCACGGGGGCGACCAGCAGCAGGCAGAAGGGGTTGGTCAAACCGCCCGTCAGCGCCAACAAAATGGAGAGCTGCAGGATGTCGAAACCGAGCTGGAAGGTCGTGCGGCCATCTTCGCGTAGGCCGGCACCCTTGCGGCGCGCCCTTGCCATGGTGATGAGGTTCATCACCACACTGGCCCCAATCACCGCAACGCAGGCCCAGACCGGCAGCGGGAAATTGAGCACGAAATAGGCGGCGAGAACTGCGCCGGTCTGACCGATGATCGTCAACCAGCGCAAAACGATGAGCGTCCGCAGGCTCAGTCCGCGTCCACGGCTGGACTGACGCGACAGGCTGAGCAGGTCGCGCGTGCCGCTGCGGGCGGCGGTCGCAATGGCCTGCGACAGGGAGGGGGCTTCTGTACCGTTCACCGAACCCTTATACCCCCAAAACGTCGCGCGCCGCACAGGGCGGATGCGCACAGTCGCTTCTTGTCCAAGGGTGGCCCATGCCGCGTCGTTCAATCATCATCTTTGCCGCTATCTGCACGCTTCTGGCTGTGGGGCTGGCGGTGTTCACCATGGTTTCGGTGAACAAACAAAACGCGTCCGACGCGCCGCGCGCCCGCGAAGTGGCAACGGGTCAACCGCTGATCGGCGGTGATTTCACTCTGGTCAATCAGGACGGCCAGACGGTCGACCAGACGATCCTGGACGGCAAGTGGTCGCTGGTCTTCTTCGGCTTCACCTATTGCCCGGACTATTGCCCGACTACGCTCGGCGTTCTGAACGCCGTGCAAGAGCGTCTGGGCGTTGATGCCAAGGATTTGCAGATCGTCTTCATCAGCATCGATCCGGCACGCGACACGCCGCAGATGATGAAGGACTATCTGTCGTCGGACGGCTTCCCCGAGGGCGTCATTGGCCTGACCGGCACACCCGAACAGGTGGCGGCTGCCGCCAAGGCGTACCGCGTCTATTACCAGAAGTCGGGGGAGGGTGAGGGTTATACGATGAACCACTCGCTGACCATCTATCTGATGGGGCCGGACGGTAAGCTGCGTAGCCCGCTGACGCACGATCTGGGGCCGGACAAGAGCGTCGACGTCATCCGCCGCGTGATGGCGCGCGGATAAGCCTCGCCGCAGGGAAAGCTTTCCATAAGGCAACGTCCATGTTTCATTGTGCGTTGCAGTATGAAAGCTGCTGATCCCTGCTCGTTCGTTCGGGCGTGTCTATTGGTATTTCATGCTCTACGCCCTGCACGAGCTTGCCTATCACTCCGCCACTCCTCTGCGCTTCGGTGCACAGATGGCCCGCCAATTCTGGACCTCGCCATTTAATCTGGCGTCCGACACGGCTGTGGGACGCACCGCCTTTGCCACAGCGGAGCTGATCGAGAGCATTACGCGGCGCTATGGCAAGCCGGAATGGCGGCTCGAAAGAGTCGATATCGGCGGACACCCAGTGCGGACGACCAGCGAGGTCGTGTGGTCGTCGCCGTGGTGCCGCCTGATCCGCTTCAACCGCAACCGCGACGACCTGAAAGCGGTGAACAAGCCCGCTGCCGCGCCGTCAGTGGTCATCGTTGCCCCGCTGTCGGGTCACTATGCGACCCTTCTTCGCGGCACGGTCGAAGGTTTCCTGCAAGACTACGACGTGCTGATCACCGACTGGGTCAATGCGCGTGAAGTCCCTCTACTAGAGGGGCGCTTCGACTTCTCGGATTATATCGATCATGTCCGCCTGATGCTGGAGGCTATCGGTGGCCGCGCCCACGTCGTGGCTGTCTGCCAGCCCGGCCCCCCGGTTTTGGCCGCCTGCGCCTTGATGGCCGAGGACAACCACCCGAACCGTCCCGCCTCCATGAGCTTCCTCGGCTCTCCGATTGACGCGCGCCTCTCGCCGACGGCGACCAACCAACTGGCCGAGGAAAAGCCGTTCACCTGGTTCAAGTCGAACATGATCCACACCGTGCCTTTCCCGTACGCGGGCGTGGGCCGGCGGGTCTATCCGGGCTTTGTGCAGCTCTACAGCTTCATGTCGATGAACGAGGAAAAGCACATCGACGCCCACCGCGGCTATTTCGACAGTCTGGTCAGCGGGGACGGCGACGGGGTCGAAAAGCACGAAGAATTCTATGACGAATACCTGTCCGTGCTGGACCTGACCGAAGAGTTCTATCTTCAAACCATCGAACACGTGTTCCAGCAGTACTCGCTGCCGCGCGGGGTGCTGGAGCATCGCGGGCGCAAGGTGGACCTGTCGACGATCAGCGACATCGGGCTAGCCACTATCGAGGGCGAGAACGACGACATTTCCGGTGTCGGCCAGACACAGGCCGCACACGTTCTGACGCCCAACATCCCTGATACGCGCCGCCTGCTTCACGTGCAGGAGGATGTCGGTCACTATGGGGTGTTCAACGGCCGTCGCTTCCGTGAGCACATCTATCCGCGCCTTCGGGATTTCATCCAACAGAATGAAGCTGTTTCAGCCTAGGTATCGGGACGGCGACCGACTGGCCCTTTCCAACGGTCACACCCTCAGGCTGTCGGTGAACAAGCGAGCGCGCCGGTTGTCCATCCGCATCGACACCCGATCGCGCGAGGCGGTGGTGGTCGCGCCCTCAGCCTCGGCGCTCGCCCAAGGCGTGGCCTTTGCCCAGACCAAGGCTGAATGGATCGGCGAAAAGCTTGATCAGGCGGTTGAGGGGCAGCCGTTCAAGCCGGGTATGACGGTGGGACTTCTGGGTCGCACTATCCGACTTGAAGGGGCGGCTGGCGTGGGGGCGGCACGCTTGATCGATCTTCCGGACGGGCCGGTCTTGCGCGCGGGCGGCGAGGGCGATGCCTATTCCCGTCGCATCGAGAACTGGTTCCGCAAACAGGCGCGGCTGTACCTGCTTGAGCGTACGGAGCATTACCTGAAGGCCTTGGGGCAGGCGCCCGTGCGTGTCTCTATTGTCGATACCCGCTCGCGGTGGGGGTCATGCAGTCCTCACAACCGCTCGATCCGCTATAGCTGGCGCGTGGTTATGGCCCCTGAAAGAGTGGCCGATTATCTGGCGGCTCACGAGGTGGCCCATCTGGTCCGTGCCGACCACAGCCCCGAATACTGGGCCGTGGTCGAAGGATTGATCGGCGATCACAAGCCTATGCGCCAATGGCTGAAACGCCACGGCGCACAGCTTCACGCTATCGGGGCCTAGTAGAACAGGGCGTCGTCCGTCCGTGACGCCTCGGGGCGTTTCGGATCGACCAGTTTTGGATCGACCCTCTTAGGATCAGGGCGAACGAGTTCTTGCGGTTGGTCGACCGGCGGGGCGACCGGCATGCCGTCCTCGTCCAGAATGCCGGTCTCGTCGGCATAGGGATCGTCAACCTGACCCAGAGCGGCACCCACCGGATCCGGCGGGACCCAGCCGTCCGGCAGGGCCGGACCATTGGGGATGGCCTGGACGGCCAGCTTAGGCAGGGCAGCCTGCATGAAGGTGGCGAAGATCGCGGCAGGCGCGCCGCCGCCCGAGACGCGGCTCATGGCGGTGTTGTTATCCTTGCCCACCCAGACGGCGGTGGTGAAGCCGCCGGTATAGCCGACGAACCACGCGTCCTTGTAATCCGAGGTGGTACCGGTCTTGCCCGCGATATCGCGGCCACCCACGGCGGCGGCGCGTCCCGTACCGGAGGTCACGACCGAACGCAGCATCTGGTTCAGATA
>NZ_JSYD01000055.1:0-7743 GCF_054824005.1 Brevundimonas sp. GN22
TGAGCCAGCCGTAGCCAGCCCAGAGGGCAGAGGGTGATCACCAAGCCTTGTGCTTTGCCGCACCGGCTTCGACGGCCTTCAGCAGCGTATCGTTTGCCAAGTGGCTGGTCGGGCAGCGATCATAGCGCGTGGCGATGCGCCGCCAATCTTTGAGCCTGCCGAACAAGATCTCTATGCGGTTGCGCCGTTTGTATCGGCGCTTGTCGTAACGGATGGGTTCGGTTCGGGATTTGCGCCCCGGGATGCAGGGCGTGATGCCCTTGGCCTGCAGAGCATCCCGGAACCAATCCGCGTCATAGCGCCTGTCGCCCCGTAGCCATTGCGCTCTGGGCAAGCTGTCCAACATCGCGGCGGCACCAATGTAGTCGCTGACTTGGCCCGCCGTCATGAACAGGCTGATGGGGCGTCCATTGGCATCGGTCACTGCGTGAAGCTTGGTGTTCATGCCGCCCTTCGTGCGCCCGATCAGCCGCCCAAGCCCCCTTTTTTACCCGCAGGCTCGAAGCCGTGCGGGGTGCCTTGAGATAGGTCGCGTCGATCATGGCGGTGCGGCGTTCGGTCTGAGCCTTGGAAAGGCCCTCCATCATCCGGATGAAGACACCAGCCTCGCTCCATCGCTTCCAGCGATTGTAGAGGGTCTTGTGCGGTCCGTAGGCCGCCGCTGCATCCCGCCAGCTCAGGCCGTTGCGGTTCACAAAGATGATCCCGCTCAGCAAACAGCGGTGATCCACCCGAGTCTTGCCGTGGCTCTTGGGGAAGTAGGGCTCCAGCCGAGCCATCTGCTCGTCCATCAGCCAATACAGGTCATTCACAATTCAGAGCCCTCAGGAGCCTGAATCAGATCGCGCGCATCAAATCAGTAGGTCCTGAGTCTACCTCCCTCCAAATATCTCCAATAGATACCCCCTAGGAGTGACTTTCGACTAGGCAAAAGAGGCTTTTCTGCGGCTCGAGAAACTCCACTCTGAGTAATGTGCAGTTTCCAAAACTTGGCCAACTACGGCCTGATGAGCAGAATATCTGCTAAAATGGGAGGAACTTATCATGAAACCTTTTGCCTTGCTTTCTTCGGTAGCACTTGCTGCTACTGTTCTTGCTGGCGGTGCTGCACACGCTGAATCGCTGTCGGTCAGTACTACGGTCGCCCCATACTGCAACGTCCGTCTGGCCAATGTATCGAGTGGTACCGCTTCGGTGGCTCATGAAGCTGAACAGATGGTCGCCAATCTGGAACTGGCCTGCAATAGCGGTGGAACCGCCCGTCTGGTCGTCAATCCGCTCAACGGTGACTTCAAGAACGGCAATCACCTGATCAACTACGCTATGCGTCTGAGTGCCGCTGACTCGGCATTTGATATTGCAACCACCGATGCCACGCCAGGTGATGCAGAAGGTTCGGGCAAGTTCACCCGTAACCGCAATGGTTATTCCCAGCCTCTGGCCAACGGTATCAACGCCCAGTTCTATCTGAACGTAAACGTTGCGGCCCCTGGACCTGCACCGCTGGGCCAAACCTACTATCCGGCAAATGCAGCACCGGCAGGCACCTATAGCGAGTCCTTCTCGTTCGAACTGTCTGCAGTCTGATGTGTACCTGCGGTCGGGTGTGCAGCCCGACCGCAACTTCACTTGGGGTAATTCTATGAAAAAGCTAGTTATTGCCGCTTGCGCGGAGCTTCTGGTCTGCGTGGCGTTAGGCCATGTCGGCCCGGCCTCGGCCCATGAAGTGCAGCCGATGATCGCGACGGTGTCGCCGACCGGTTCCAATGCCAACTACCGCGTGATGATTCGCAACACCGATGCGATGCCGATTACTCTCGAAATCGCTGCATACCGCGTAGAGGTCGATGCTGAAGGCACAGCAGTAAGAACGCCGGAAGACAATGATGTTGTCTTGTTCCCCCCTCAAACCATAGTACAGCCGGGGGGCACTCAGGCGGTTCAGGTTCGCTATGTCGGAGATCCAGCCATCACGCAGGGTCGTGTCTATGCCATCGTCATAAGCCAGTTGCCGGTTGATTTTGCCATGGCCAGTGGCAGCGACGGGAGCCAGACACAGGTCAAAATTGGTTTTGACTTCGTCAGCCATATGTTCGTCCAGCCTCCCACGGCCCGCCCGAACCTTCAGATCGGCGCTGCGACCCGTAATGCCCAAGGCGACATCGTCTTCGAAGTGGCCAACTCGGGCGATGGCGTAGCTCTGCTGCGTACCGCCGAATGGATGCTCACGCCGCCATCAGGCGCGCCGGTGGTTCTGGATTCCGAGAAAGTCGATTTCGGAAAATTCGGCGCCATACTGCCCGGTGGCTCGCGCAGAATGGTTATATCTTCGCAAACCGTTTCGGACACTTCTGCCAATGTCGCCGTCGCGATCGCGTTAAAGTGACGGGCATGCCATGCCCGAACGCCCCCGAACCTTCCGGCGCAGCAGTCTTTGGAGCAGTTCACCGCTCGCTTTACTGACAGCCTTGCTTTTTGCAGGCCACGTCGAGGCCTCCTCAACTAACGAACTATCAGATCCCGATGCGGTTATTCGCACGAACCGCTTATCGAGCGCACCTATCGCATCGGGCGAGCCGGAGCTGGACCCTGCACCTGCCAGTTCTCTAACAGACGTTCCGGAAACGACGGTCAGCAGCGAGCGTTTACACCCCAAGAACGCGTCCCCCGATCCAAGTTCCGGAACGTCGGCTCGGTCTGCTGCCCAAAGCGCCGTGATGGTCTCTGCCGACATTCAGGCCGCACAGCGCTCGCCACAGGTGTATGCGCCCATCGATGTTCCGTTGCTGTTGAACGGTCGCTTCTTGGGCATGATTAGCGTCGATGTTGATCTACACGGGGACGGCCTGATCGATGTCGAGCGCCTGTTTGTCCTTCTTGAGCCTGTAGTCACGCCCGAGACGCTCGCACAGTTACGCACCGTTTCCGCAGGACGGCCGCGGGTGCCATTTGACACCTTCAAAGCTCAATCCCTTAACCTGACCTTTTCCAGCTCAACACTTGAACTGAACGCTGCAATACAGGGCGACGGCCTGAACCCGACCGAAATGAAGCTGAGCGGTGTTCGCACCATCCCCGACCCTGCCAGTTTTCCTCAGCCAAGCCCCTTTTCGGCAGGGGCCAACATATCCCTCGCCCAGCGCTACCTTCACGACGTCAATGATGTCGCGCCTTTGCGTGGCAATGTTGACATCCTCGTCCACTGGGGTGGCTTTACAGGTCTGACTCTGATCAGCGGGGCCGAATATGATGGCTCGCGCGAAGGCAGCGGATGGCAGAGAACCGAGACGCGACTTGTCAAAGACTTCTATGGCCCTGCAATTCGCGCGATGGCTGGCGAGTTCACACCGGCGACTGACGGGTTCCAGGGATCGGGGCGTTTGGTCGGTATCGGGATAGAGCGCGCCTATTCGGTCGTGCGCCCGTTCCAGAACATCAGACCATCGGGCCGTCAGGAGTTCTCGCTAGAGCGCGAGGCAGACGTCGACGTGATCATCAACGGTCTGAAAACCCAGACCCTTCGTCTGCGCCCGGGGCGCTATTCTATTTCGGACTTTCCGTTCGCAACCGGTTCGAACCAGGTGCAGTTGGTCGTCGATGATCTGACAGGCCGTAACGAGATTGCCGTCTTCGACATTTTCGCCGGAGCCGACCTCCTAGGAAAAGGTCTGGTTGATTTCGGCGTTGCCGCAGGCCGTTACGAAGGCAGCACGCCTTACGAATATGACGGCCCCATGCTGGCCTCGGGTTTTGTTCGCAAAGGCTGGACCGACAGCTTGACGGTCGGCGCAAACGCTCAGGCTTCAAGCGACGTTCAGCAGATTGGTGGCATGAGCGTATGGGGCTCGCGCTTTGGCCTTCTGCTGCTGGAGATTGCTGCCAGCCGCAACCGGCTTCTGGGACAAGATGGTGCTGCAGTTTCGATTAGCTATCGCCACACCCTGTCGCTGCGCGAGCAAGACGACTTGCGTGTCACGGCCAATTTTTCTGCCTATTCGGAGCATTTCTCCGATGTATTTCAACCCCGACGTGCCAACCCTGACGCATGGCGCTCAAGCATGCTTGTGCAATGGCAGGCCCCTTGGGAATTGGGCCTGAGCGTAGGCTTAGGAGTATCCGAACGAAGGCTGGACGCACGACGCACCCGCCAGATCGATCTGGGCGTCAGCCGCTCCTTCGGCCGTTTCAGTCTGGTCTCCAATGTCAGCTTCACCAATGACGAGGATCAGGACGAAGTCCGCTTCGCGGTGGGATTAAGTGTGCCACTTGGCCCGCGCTGGAATGCACAGGCCCGCTATGACAGCGTGGATAACCGCTCCGAGGCGGTGCTCGCCCGTTATTCGACGGGTGCATTGAATGACGTTAGCGGCGAGGTCCGGTTCACCAATAATGATCGCGCTAGAGATATCTCTGGACGTCTGGACTATGTGAACAACCGTTTTGAGGCCCAGTTCAATCACAACCGGCGCTATGACAGACTTCTGAACGGTGATCCCGGTGTGGAATCTTCGCTGGCCTTACGTAGTTTTGTCGGCTTCAGCGGCGGGGCCTTCGGTATAGGCCGCCCCGTAGACGATGCGTTCATTATCGCTCCTGTCCATGAGTCTCTGAAGGCCTCCAAGGTGACACTCGTATCGGGCACACGCGCAGTCGCCCGCTCTGGCTTGTTTGGTCCTCCAGTTATCCCGATCCAGCGCAGCTATGGCATCAACAGTTTCGACATTCTGGTCGACCCCTTGCCCACAGGCTACGACCTCGGCTCGGCAGCACTGAGCGTCTTTCCGCCCTTCGGTGCCGGTTATCGGCAACAGATTGGCAGCGACGCCTCGCGGATTGCAATCGGTGTGCTGACTTCTCCCGAAGGGCCATATGTTCTGGCGACCGGCAGCGTGCTCGCCGAGGGAGCGCAGAGCGATCAGGCCCGCCCCTTCTTTACCAATCGCGCAGGCCGATTTGTCGCCGATCAGTTGGCGCCTGGCCGTTACTGGATCTTCATTCAGGACAGAAAAGTCGCCGAATTCGTCATCCCTGAAAACAGCGAAGGAATAGTCAATGTCGGCACGATCACAACCACAGGCCGCTAGCGCCTTGTCTTCGCAACTCATGGGAGCCGGACTGGCTTTAAGTGCAATTTTGGTGACCGTCCCTGCGCGTGCGGAGACATGCCAGTTCCGTATAGAAAACCTGCCATCCACAGTAGCCCTGACCTATGACGCTTTCAGTCCCAGTCGGGCGCCCTTTCCGCTAAAATTTCAGGTGCTGAATACACAGGATAATGAGTGTCAGGCACGATTTGCACTGGTGGATTCCACCAACAGCACTGTTTCAACATGGGTACCGCAAAATACCAGCTTGAAACTGGAACTACGCCCACGTACAGGCGTCACACGCTCTTCGTTTCCGGACCATTTCGATTTGAACATCGAAGGGGGACAAAGCACCGAGGTTGAGTTCGATGTCGTGGTGCTTGAAGAGGCTGTTGTTCCATCTGGAACCTATAATGAGCGCCTGTTCCTGAACCTGTATCAATCCGACGGAACAACTCTAATGGAGCAGGTGCCGGTCAATCTCGCCCTCGTGTCCATACCAAGAGCCCAGCTGAACATATCAGGCTCGCGTGGAGAATTCGGCTCCGGCGGCACGGTCAGCATTGTCGATTTCGGACCTGCTGAAACAGGCAAGGCTCGACATGTCTATGTTCAGGCCCGCGCCAATGCCTCATCGCGGTTAAGCTTCAAATCCATGAACAAAGGCAGATTGCGCCTGCTGGACCAAGCCGAGGATGGGCCATCACTGGAGTATAAGGCCAGTTTCGATGGTACGCCTCTCGACCTGAGCGACATCAGTTTTCGGGATATCGATCTGCCCTATACCTATTCGGGATTGGCCTTCGAACTCAACCTTGTACTCGGCGAGGTGGCCGGCGCGCGTGCAGGAATCTATAGCGATGAAATCACTATAGAAATATCTACACTCTAAGAGTGGATCTTAAGGCCGCGCAAAAGCCGCAGACTGTGCAAACAGTTCCCCGCGGCTACTTACACCCAGCTTGCTGTAGGCGTGCTTGATGTGCGTCTTGAGTGTCTGTGACGATATGCCGAGTTCCTGTGCGATCTGGCTCGTCTCGAAACCATTCAACAGAAGCTCGACGACCCTGCCCTCAGTTTTGGTCAGGATATGCATATCCACCAGCGCGTTGAATGATGCGAACTGACGAGGGGGCTGGAAGATCAGACCAATCAGAGAGTTCGGCAGCGGTGTCAGCCGCCGCCCCCAGAGCACCCAGGGACGCTGGTCAATATCGCGAAAGATGGCGCAGCTGTAGTCGTCCAGCTTTGTGTTTTTAACAAACTCGGCAGTCAGCTTCGTTCTGGGCTGCCAGCGTCCACTTTGTACCCTGACTATACCGGCAGTCACCAGTGCCTTGGCGGCCTCGCTCATCCAATGGATTTCCATGTCAGACGACAGCAAGATTCTGGCTTTGGATTCCTCGTTTATCCAATGGGCCAGTGCATTTTTGGCAAGGTCTTGAGACAGAAGTGCAGTGGATTCTAAATTCGATAACGAATCCAATACTTCGTCTGGAGGATCCGGAGCGGGCATAGCTGCTGGAAACATCGAAACAACACCGCCTAGTAATGCCGCTATTTACAGTGCCATGTAATGAAACCCGCACTGCCAAATATCCCCAAACGGGGCTGATATAATAAATGCAACTACGTTATTTAGGTTGCGGATGGATCGTTAGGTGCATCCAGTCATTACCAATGACGACCTTCCAACTTATCGTGAACAATCTCCAAGGCCTCACATTCCTCGTATCGGCGCAAACGCATCTCGTTCAGCTTATCGACGATCGAGCAGCCATTCACGGCGATCGAGGGATCTGTCGAGCCAATCAACGCATCGAGTTGTACGATCTCGGATCGGAGTTGATTGATCTCCACAAGGATACGGTTGTTGGTCATGACAGCCTCTCTAAGCCGCGCCGGTTCTAAAGCTTCACGATCTATCGTGAATAAAATTGCCCTCACCTGTAGGTCGCGCGAAACTGGCCGCATGTGAGAACAGATCCCCTCGACTGGTAACCCCCAGTTTTGAATAGGCATGTTTCAGGTGCGTCTTAAGTGTTTGTTTGGATATGCCGATCTGCTGGGCGATACGGCCTGTATCATGGCCATTGAGGATCAGTTCGATCACCTTACCCTCCATCGGCGTCAAAGCATGGGCTTGGGAAAGTGCGCTAAAGCACAACCACTGGCTGGGGGGATGAAAGATTAGTCCCGTTAGGCCGTTCGGCCCTGACGTCAGTTTGCGGGCCCAGACAACCCAACGGTTTTGCTGCCGATCCAAATAGGTGGCGCATGTCGAAATATTTAACTCAGCTAAGACCAGGAATTTGGCTACCGAATTTGTTGGAGGAATGAGGTGACCGAAAGAGACTGGAATACTACCCTCCTCTACAAACCTTTTAGTACGGTTGCTCATCCACTGAACCGTAAGGTCTGGCGAAATAATCATTCGAGCGAGGTTTTCTTCATCAAGCCAAGATTGAAATGCCTCTACGCCAACATCAATGTCAGCAACATCAACGACGCCATAAGGACAATAAGGAGTCCGCCGAGCCCCATTGACGGGTGTGTGCGCTACTTGCGGCATGGTTCCACCTACATAACAGCTTTGGTGTAACGTTGTAATTTATGGTCTGATTTATCATATCCCCCTTTTGGGGGGTAAGACGAC
>NZ_JSYD01000056.1:0-5698 GCF_054824005.1 Brevundimonas sp. GN22
ATTTCGTAATGCGGGGGTCACGTGTTCGAGGCACGTAAGCGGCACCACCCTTCTATTCAATTTATAAGCTTCACCTAGGGCGAACCTGCCTTTGGCTAGGGTCAATTGTGGGTTCCTAGTGGGTGAACGTTAGCCACCAATAGCACCTCCCCCTTGCCACTCAGCCTTTCAAACTATCCCGCCTAAGCGGATGAACCTCGCATTGTAGAAGCTGCATCCATGACCTTCGCCACTCGCCGGCGTCTTTCATGGTCAACAGTGGGGTCGATCTGTTCGCGGTCTGCAAGGTGCTGGGTCACGCCAGCTATCAGAGCCCCCAGCGCTACAGTCACTTGGAAAACGACACTCTGCTGAAGGCCGTCGAGGCTGGCGCGGCAAAGCATAAGGCTTGGTGATCAACCCTACCCTCTGGGCTGGCCATGGCTGGCTCAGAGGGCGCTTCATCATCATTGACAAGGAAATCATTATGACGACTAAAGATATGCCTATCTACGACGGCAAAACGCTTCCTGAATGGGATCGGCTCTGAGTGCGTGTACCCAACGGCCTCAAAAAGTACCAACCCAAGCTACGCCATAAGTTATGCCTGATCCGTGCGACTTTGAACGGCACTGCTATTTATATCGGAACCGGTGTTGATCGCGACGGCGGTATCGCTAAACGCCTGTCCGATTTCATCCGCAATAACCCAAGCGGCCGGAACCGCTACGCTGCGCAAAAGATCAATGAGAACCGCAGAATCCTAGAAGTAGACGCCATCGACACAGGCATGAGTTTCGAAGGTCAGGACTTCGCGAAAGCGCTCAAAACGCACATGATCCGCTTGCATAATCCAGAATGGAACGTCGCCGAGGCACCGTTTCAGCGGAAAGCTTAAGGCAAGCATTCAAGGTGCTAAGGCCTCGGCGTGAGGCAACTGCCTGCGTTGAGGTTTCGGCGCAAGTCATCAATCAATGCCTATTAGTGAGGAGCTAAAAGGGACAGCCTTGGCTGCCCCCCTCAAATTCAACACATTCTAGCGCCGCAGAGTGACGCCAAGGTAGAAAGTTCGGCCAATTGCATCGAACGTGCCAGCCTGATAGCCATATTCGAAGTTGGCCCCACCGGCTTCTGCGCCGGGCAGACGCGGTGGCTGCTTATCAAAGGCATTGCGTAGACCGCCGTATATCGAAACCGCATCGCTGAGATTATAACTTGCTGAGAAGTCGTTGTAGAACACATGATTGGTCTCATGAACGTCATACAGTTCCGGCGTAACATGGCTACCCGGGCTCATCGGACTGAAGTGTCGCAGGGTCCAGTTCGCGCTCCAAGGCCCAGAATTCCAAGTGGTGCGGATTGCGCCTTTCCATTCAGGCGAACCAAACAAGCCCTTAGTGTCTTCGATAGTGGAAGGGTCAGTAGCATCCAGTACAAAACTGCGCTCTAGCAGCTTGGTATAAACGGCATTGATGGCAATCGTGCCCGCTTCGGCGCCCATGCCTATATCGCTGAGGTGGAAGCTATAGTTGGCCTCGAAATCTATGCCTCGAGTCTTGAACATCGACATGTTCAACGCCTGTACACTGACTGACATAAGGTTGTTGGTGCCAGTCTCACGTTCAACCAGATCGCAGAACATGTTGTCGAGGGATTGCAGATCTACGCACTTGTTCAAAATAGCCTGAGCGCCGAACGATCCTACAGCATCTTCGAGTTCGATATCGAAGTAGTCCACTGTAAGCGAGAAGTTTGGAATGAAACGAGGCTGGAGCACAATACCCGCAGTAGACGTAATCGCCGTTTCCACACCAAGCTCTTCGTTACCTGACTGGATTATATCAAGCCACTGCCAATAGGTGTTGACGTTCTGCGGATTAAGGATCGCACAGTTGGCAGCGGTAAACTCGCTACGACCGACACGGTTATCAACGTCGTAATAGTTGCAGGGGTCTGCCAACCAACCACCACCTACCTGCCCAGCAGTATACAGCTCGCTAATGTTCGGAGCTCTAACAGCTTGGCCATAGGTGCCACGGAAGCGTACATCGCTGATGGGGCTCCAATTTAAAGCAGCTTTATAAGCGGTGGTTTCGCCCGCAGTGCCGTATTTAGATTGGCGAACTGCCCCCTCAAAGGAAAGATCATCAAAGCCTGGAACATTGCTTATCAGAGGGATCCGAAGCTCAGCGAATATTTCAGAGACGTCGTATTCTCCGACGAGGTTGGTCTCCGTGATTTCTAACGATGGATCAAAGGCAGCATGATCTTCGTCATACTCTGGCGTAGCGCCGATGTTGTTACTTTCCTTTCGGTACTCGACCCCGAAAGCACCTTGCACGGCACCAGCCGGAAGTCTGAACAGCGAGCCCGTCACATAAGCCGAAGCAACTTCCTGCTCGAGCGTTTGAACGGCTGCGCTTGTGTCATAACGTAAATAGCCCATGACTTCCTGCGTCAGCGTCTTAAACGGATTAAGAGCTACACAGCCATTTGACGGATCATAGCAAACGACGCTGCCATTAAGGCCGGCGACTGCGTCTAGGGCTTGGAAGTATCGTCCCGTTGCCATGCCGTTTACGGTGCGGACTTCTTGCTTGGTCCGACCCGTTGAATAGTGGGCCACCCACTTCCAATCGTCATGTCCGAATAGGCTGAATTCCCCCTCTGCACCGAGCGTCAGTTGGTACATGTTACGATCGTAGTGTGTTTCTTGGCGGCCAAGTTCAGAGAAGCGTCGTGTGAACGCCAGATCGCCTTCACCACCGTTCAACGCGATCATCTCTGGCGTAACAAACGGATTTCCTGCGTAAAGGGTGTCAAACCCATAGGCTGAGTAGGCGCTATAGATGCCCTTTGAATCCGTCTGACTATAGGTCAGGTCTCCAAAGAGTTTCACACTATCTGTGACCTGATAGTTCGCAGAAATGGCACCTGACAGGCGCTCGCTTGGGACCACCAAGGCCCAGTCATCATAACGCCCCAAAAACTCCCCACCATCCGTATACATGCTGATGAGAGTGGGATTGGTTGATCCGGTACCTTGCAAACCACTCGGGCCGTAGATGGGCCGACGCAGAGTTCCGTCAGGATTGAAGGTGTAAAGATTGGCCGGAGAGCCAAGCTGTACAATAGCAGTGTTCAGGTCATAGAGACTACGGTTACCGTCCGTGAGGGTATAGCGACCATCACGGCCTAAACGGTAGCTGGGCGTACCGCGTGCAGTCCAAGGGCGGTCCTGTCCAAATACCTGATTATCATGGTGGCTATAGCTACCGAAGAGGGTGACGTTGCCGCGATTATCATGGAAATTCTTGCCGAAGATCAGGCTGGCATCATAGCCCGGCATATCTGTGCGGCTTGAATCTGAATAGGTTCCCGTGAACTCTAGCCCCTCATAGTCTTGTTTGAGCACAAAATTCGCCACGCCAGCGACAGCATCTGCGCCATAAAGTGCTGAGGCACCACCGGTGATAACATCAACCCGCTCTACCAATGCCGTTGGAATTGCGCTGATGTCCACCGCAGACGACCCCGGCATAGCCGGTACACGACGGCGACCATTGACCAGCACCAAGGTTCTCTCAGTGCCCAGACCTCGCAGGTCCAGCGCATTTAAGCCCGCATTGCCCCGCTGGTTAGAAGTCTGATTGCTCTGGGTAACGAACAAGCTCGGAATCTCGTTCACGAGATCGGCAAGCTCACTGACTCCCGAGGTTCGAATAGTTTCAGCGTTGATGATTGTTGTCGGCGTCGGTGTCTGAGTACCACTGCGACGGATACGACTTCCCGTCACGACAACATCATCGACCTCGGCAATCTCGTCGGCATTCTGTGGGTTTGCGGACTGAGCCGACGCAGCTGGGGAGAACGCCCCCAAGCTGAGCGCTACGACAGCAGTGCTAACCATCAGGTGGGAAAGCTTGTTCATATTGACCCCCAAACATATCGGGAGTCATAAAACATCGCTCCCTCACAAAATTTGATATGTGAATTATTTTATATGTCAAAAAATTTGATCGCTTAATTGCCCGAATTTTTCTTCCAATTACGGGGCTGTGTCCGAAAAATATTCGACGGATCCGTGAAAACGTATTCAATTCAGCAGCTAAGGTTAAGATATCTGAATCTTGTTAGCGCGCGATATCAAACATCTTGGTGCGCTAGAAATCTTTCGGCTTTGAGGTCTATTGCTCAAAGTATTCGGCTGAAGCAGACATAGACCATGAGCAAAGCTACATCCGACAAAAGGCAAGCCTTTCTGAGCTTAGAAAAAAGGCCTAACCCTGCCAAACTGCCTATCGGCAGTCGTATTCGCGCGCGTCGGAAAGAGCTCAGCCTAACTCTACAAGAACTTGCAAGTCGTAGTGGCCTGTCAGCCCCATTCATCTCGCAGGCCGAACGTAATCTCACGACCCCGTCTGTATGGTCCCTTATGAGCCTAGCCAAGGGATTAGAAATTGACATCTCGCACTTCATGGAGTGGCCGGTTACGGACGAGATCGTTTTCCGCGCTGACGATCCAAAACTGGTCGATATAGAATCCCCCGTTACCTACACCGACCTGTCGTCCGAAATAGCGGACAGGAAGATGGATGCCATTTTGGTGCGCATCCCTCCGGGTTTTGCATTCCCCCCCAGCTCACATGACGGCGAGATTTTTCGCTATGTTGTCAAAGGCAAACTCACAGCTATTGCTGGCGAAGTTCACGCAGAACTTGGTCCTGGTGACGGCATGCATTTTGATGGCCGCGTCACTCACTATGTTCGCAACGACTCCGGTGATGATGTTCTGCTGCTCTATGTCGGGACGCCCGCAGTTTTAAAGGGGGTATAGAGCGGGTCTTAAAATCGGTTTCTTCCTAGGCTCAGGACCCATTGAATTGCGGCGTGCGATCTGATTCAGGCTCCTGAGGAGTCTGGATTATGAGCGATCTTTATTGGCTGACGGACGAGCAGATGGCTCGGCTGGAGCCCTATTTCCCTAAGAGCCACGGCAAACCTCGGGTGGATGACAGACGGGTGTTGAGCGGGATCATCTTCGTCAACCGCAACGGCCTGCGCTGGCGCGATGCGCCGCCAGCCTACGGGCCTCACAAGACGCTGTACAATCGCTGGAAGCGGTGGAGCGAGGCTGGCGTCTTCGTTCGGATGATGGAGGGCCTGTCTGGCGCACAGGCCGAGCGCCGGACCGTCATGATCGATGCATCTATCTAAAGGCGCACCGTACGGCTTCGAGCCTGCGGGTAAAAAAGGGGGCCTCGGGCGACTGATCGGACGGACCAAAGGCGGGATGAATACCACGCTGCACGCCGTCACCGATGCGAATGGACGCCCCATCAGCCTGTTTGTGACGGCTGGTCAGGTCAGCGACTACACCGGCGCGGCGGCTCTTCTGGATAGTCTACCCCGAGCCCAGTGGCTGCTGGGCGATAGGGGCTATGACGCGGATTGGTTCAGGGACGCCTTGGAAGCCAAGGGGATCACACCTTGCATCCCCGGACGTAAAACCCGCACCGAGCCCATCCGGTATGACAAGCGCAGATACAAACGACGCAACCGCATCGAAATCATGTTCGGTCGTCTGAAAGACTGGCGACGCGTTGCCACGCGTTATGATCGGTGCCCGAACGTCTTCCTCTCCGCCATAGCCCTCGCCGCTACAGTGCTCTTTTGGCTATGAGTCCTGAGCCTAACTTCTGAGAAGGTATTATTACTG
>NZ_JSYD01000057.1:0-699 GCF_054824005.1 Brevundimonas sp. GN22
CGGGCTGTGCGGGCCGCAGGGATTGCGACGACGCTGATCTCTTTCAGGTCGATGATCTTGAGCGTCTGGGTGCCGTCTGCGTTGTAAACGATGCCACCGTCAGGGACGCTGTAACCGATAGACAGGCCGCTAACGTCGCCAGCCTTAATGTGCGCGTGAGCATCTCGCCCTCGCGTCGTATCGAGGTTGAGCTGGCCGCGAACGCGGAGGCCTTTGGCGTCTTCGACGATTTCGATCCAACGACCAATGGGGGATGCGCGGTCGTGAGCCCAGAGCATCAGAGGCGCTTCGCCACGTTGCCGCAGTTCCGCGATGCTCTTGGTGTAAGCACCCGGCGCGATGATATCGCCGTAGCTGTCAGGCTCACCGCCGAACAGGGAGGCGTAGCCGCTGATCTCGCCAGTCGTGGCGCTTGCGTCAGCGAACTTGACCACTAGAGGCGGGGCCGCTCGAATTATAGGGGTAGTGTCGTGCACGGGCGCACCTTCGCTATGCTGCAAAGCCAAAAGGGTATGAAACCCGGTTGAGCCTTGACCCAGCTCCCGCTGGTGCCGAAGGGCGCGCCCCAACTCCCGCTGGTGACGACCCCCGAAATATACGGCTTTCGAGGTGAGCCTGCAAGGCTTTTGTTCGTGAAATGTTCCACAGGCATCAGTGAGCCTTCGCCGTCTTGGCGACTATGCTGTCGGCCATCTGGTA
>NZ_JSYD01000006.1:0-43855 GCF_054824005.1 Brevundimonas sp. GN22
GCTCACCAGCAAAGGCTGGCGCGGCCTGCTAGGCCTGCGGAAGTAAGGCCAACCACATCCACCACACAAAAAGGCCAGCGGCTTCAGCCCGCTGGCCTTTTTCACGCACCCGACACACCACCTCATGCGCCCCTTGTTGCCCCTCAAGCAGCTCGCCCCCGCGGGGCGAGCGATAAGGGCTGCCAAACGTCCCTGGTAGCGGGCCGCGCAGCGGCACGCCTTAAGGAACAAAGCAAAAGCCGGAATAGGCTGACGCGCATAAAAAAAGGGCAGCTCCTGAGAGCTGCCCTTTTCTTCAAAGCGGAATGCTTATTCCGGCTTTTGACGCTTCTTGCGGAACGACGGGTTCAGGATTTCCTTGCGAAGACGGATGTTCTTCGGGGTCACTTCAACCAGTTCGTCTTCTTCGATGTAAGCGATGGCCTGTTCCAGCGACATCTTGCGCGGCGGGGTCAGGCGAACGGCTTCGTCCTTGCCCGAGGCGCGAACGTTGGTCAGCTGCTTGCCCTTGATCGGGTTGACGTCGAGGTCGTCCCAACGCGAGTTCTCGCCGATGATCATGCCCTGATAGGTCTTCTCGCCAGCGCCGACGAACATCACGCCGCGCTCTTCGAGGTTCCACAGAGCGTAGGCTGCGGTGTCGCCGTCCGAGTTCGAAACCAGCACGCCCTTCAGACGGCCTTCGATGGCACCCTTGTGCTCTTCGTAGTGCGAGAACACGCGGTTCAGCACGCCAGAACCACGGGTGTCGGTCAGGAACTCGCCCTGATAGCCGATCAGCGAACGCGACGGGCACTTCAGCTGGATGCGGGTCTTACCGGCACCCGACGGACCCATGTCGGTCATTTCAGCCTTACGGGCCGACAGCTTTTCAATGACGATGCCCGAGTATTCTTCGTCGACGTCAATCATGACGTCTTCGATCGGTTCCATCAGCTGGCCGTTCTCGTCCTTCTGATAGACCACGCGCGGACGCGAGATCGACAGTTCGAAGCCTTCACGACGCATGTTCTCGATCAGAACGCCCAGTTGCAGTTCGCCACGACCGGCGACTTCATAGGCGTCCGAACCTTGGGTTTCGGTGATGCGGATAGCGACGTTGGCTTCTGCTTCCTTCAGCAGGCGGTCGCGGATAACGCGCGACTGGACCTTGTCACCTTCACGGCCAGCCAGCGGGCTGTCGTTAACACCAACGGTCATCGAGATGGTCGGCGGGTCGATCGGCAGCGACGGCAGGGCCTCGGTCACTTCCAGAGCGCACAGGGTGTCAGCCACGGTGGCCTTCGACATACCGGCGATAGCAACGATATCGCCCGCTTCGGCTTCGTCCACCGGCTGACGCTTCAGACCACGGAAAGCCAGTACCTTGGTGATACGGCCTTGTTCGATTTGCTTGCCGTTACGGTCCAGACCCTTGATGGCCATACCCGGAACAGCCTTACCCGAGTGAACGCGACCGGTCAGGATGCGGCCCAGGAACGGATCGGACTCGATCAGAACGTTCAGGATCTGGAACGGCTCGTTGACGCGCGCTTGTGCGGCCGGTGCCGGCACGTGGTCGACGATCAAGTCGTACAGCGGGGTCAGGTCGTCGTTCGGCTTTGCCAGATCAAGCGTCGCCCAGCCCGAACGGCCCGATGCGTAGATGACCGGGAAGTCGAGTTGTTCGTCGGTGGCACCCAGAGCGGCGAACAGGTCGAAGGTTTCGTTCAGAACGCGGTCCGGATCGGCGTGTGCGCGGTCAACCTTGTTGATGCACAGGATCGGACGCAGGCCCATACGCAGGGCCTTGGTCAGAACGAACTTGGTTTGCGGCATGACGCCTTCTTCAGCGTCGACGAGGATGACGCAGCCATCCACCATGCCGAGAATACGTTCAACTTCACCGCCGAAGTCGGCGTGACCCGGGGTGTCGATGATGTTGATGCGGGTTTCGCCAGCCTTGCCGTTCCACAGCACCGAGGTGCACTTGGCGAGAATGGTGATGCCGCGTTCGCGCTCTTGGTCGTTGGAGTCCATGGCGCGTTCCGTGGTCGCCTCGTTGGCGCGGAAGACACCCGACTGGGCGAGAAGAGCATCAACCAGGGTTGTTTTGCCGTGGTCAACGTGTGCGATAATTGCGACGTTACGTAGATTCATTATTTCGGGCTCGGGCGGACTGTGTTCGGCCACGGGTAGCCCGTGCCGCTGCAAACTAGCTGCAGATGTGGGAAGGATTTCGGGGGCCTCTTACAACTCTGCGGGCCAAAAGACCAGAGCAGCGATCATCCAGCGAAGCGCTTCATCGGCGAACCGTTCGTTCAACCCATACCCAAAAGTGCAATCGTTCCTATGGCCAGAGCGGCGATCATAAGGGCGGAAATGCCTGCTACAGCCGCAACACGCGGGCCTGCCTTGGCGACAGCACGCGGGTCCACCATCAGCCCCAGAGCCGCCATAGCCATCAGAGTCATTGCCGTCACACCGTGATCCAAAGGCACCAGTACCGACGCCGGAACCCATCCCATCGAGCGAAGGGCCATCAGGATCAGAAAGACCACGATGAACCACGGCACCAGTTGCGACAGGCGCGGACGGCTGGACTTGCCTTCGATGGCAGTATGTCTGCGGGCGTGCATCAGGCCCAGCACCAGCGACACCGGCCCAAGCATGAGCACACGCACCAACTTTACCACCGCACCCGTCTGTATGGCGGCGGTGCCTGCAGGGGCCGCGGCGGCCAGTACTTGCGGAACGGCATAGACGGTCAAACCTGCCAAGACGCCGACGCCCGTCGCTTGATACCCCAGAGCCGCGCCGACAACCGGCACCAGAAGAACCACGGCGATGCCGAGGACGGCGGTGAAGCCGATGGCTGCGGCCACGTCCTCGCCCTCGGCCTCGATAACAGGCGCGATAGCGGCAATGGCCGAGTTGCCGCAGATTGCATTGCCGCATGCCACCAACAGCGCCATGGCATGGGGCAGTCCAAAGGCACGGCCAATCACATAGCCTCCGACAATAGCCACTGCCACCACACCGACAATGGCCAGCAGCAGCCACGGTCCTAACGCCAGGACCGCCGCCCCCGATACGGTCGCACCCAGCAAGGCCACGGCGACCTCGAGCAGGGTCTTGGCACTGAACCTGATGCCAGGCATCCAGCGCTGCGAGGGCGTCCACACAAGGCGCATCGCTGCACCCAGCAGGATCGCCAGTACCAACGCCTCGATCCACGCAAAGCCGACCACCGCCAGCTCGGCTCGCTGAAGGCCATAGGCGACAAGCGCGACCGCCCCCGACAGCAGAACGCCGGGGACCAACTTCGCCGAGTGGTCGAGCTGGGGGATGCTGACGCGGTTCGATACGGCAGGGTTGATATGAGCCATGGGCCCTTATCGCGCCGCACCATCAATCGATCTAATGCATAGTTTTTGACTTAATAATCGCTTTGATCGATCAATATCAGATGACACTGGAACAGTTGCGCATCTTCGTGGCCGTCGCCGAGCGGTTACATATGACCAGGGCCGCCCGCGACCTGAACCTGACCCAGTCAGCGGTCAGCGCCGCGGTGACAGCTTTGGAAACTAGGCACGGTACGCGGCTGTTTGACCGCGTGGGGCGCGGGCTGACGCTTAATAGTGCGGGCGAAGCCTTCCTGCCGGAGGCGCGCGCGGTACTGGCACGGGCGAATGATGCTCAAATGCTGCTGGAGGATCTGGGCGGGTTAATGCGCGGCAGGCTGCGGCTGTGGGCCAGCCAGACCATCGGCGCTTACTGGCTGCCACAGAGGATGTCGGCTTTCAAAAAGCAGTATCCGGGCATCGCGCTGGAACTGCGCATCGGCAACACCCACAATGTCATTGAAGCCGTTCTGAACAGCGAAGCCGAGATCGGACTGATCGAAGGCGAGGAAGAGGCCGCCCGCATCGAACGGATTGCGGTGGGGTCTGACCGACTGATCGTCGTAGCCGGTCCGGATCATCCCCTTTCGGGTCGCACCGGAATCTTGTCGGCAACAGACATCAAGTCACTGGATTGGGCATTGCGCGAAACCGGATCAGGCACCCGAAGCGAGTTCGAAGCCCATCTCCCCTCGGGCATAACTCCGACCGATCTGAGGGTGGAACTGACACTGCCGTCGAACGAAGCCATTCTGACGGCAGTCGGGGCGGGACAGATGGTCACCGCGATATCTGAACTGGCCGCCCGACCCCTGATCGAGGCCGGACGGCTGGTTCAACTGCCACTGGAGTTACCCGAGCGGCCCTTTTACCGACTGCGCCACCACGAACGGGGCATGAGCCGGGCAGCGGAGGCTTTTGTCGCCGCGCTTTAAGGTCCTTAGACCTTGGCCGAGCGTTTCAACGTCCAGCGATAGAGCGCCAACGTCAGCGCCGCAAAGGCGATCAAGCCCGCCCACATGGCCGGCCATGCGCCACCTTCGCCGATAAGGGCAAACGGAGCCTCGTTGCGGCTGCCCACGATCACTGCGGCCGTCAGAACGCCGAACAGGCTTTCACCCACGATCAGGCCCGATGCGAGCAATACGCCCATGCGACGACCAACGGCCGCAAAGCGCGTAGAAGCAATGGCGCGCTCATACAGCCAGCCGCACACCGCACCGATAACCAGCATGGTCGTGACATAGGCCGGCAGATAGACGCCGATGCCCGCTGCCAGTGGCGGTACGCTGTAACGACCGTTGCTGGCTTTGCGCACGGCGATGTCGATCAGGATGATGACTACACCGATCAGACCGCCCACGCCGATCAGATCCCAGCGCAGATCGCCGCTGATGACACCCTTGGCCAGCGCCGAGATCAGCGTCGCCTGCGGGGCGGCCAACGGTTGGGCACCCGAGACGATGGCCGGCGGGCCGCCCTCGAACCCGAAGGCCTGGTTCATCATATCCAGCACGAACGGGATCACCAGAGCACCCGCGCCCACACCGACGATAAGTGCGGTCTGTTGGCGCCACGGAGTGGCTTCGACCAACTGGCCGGTCTTGAGGTCTTGCAGGTTGTCGTTGGAGATAACCGCGACGGCGAAGACGACCGAGGTTACCACCAGCGCAAAGGCGATTACCGACGGATCGGCCGGAACGCCCGAAATCGCCAGGACACCCAGCATAAGCAAGGATGACGCCAGAATAGCCAGAATGCCGACACCGGAAACCGGACTGTTGGACGACCCGATAAGGCCCGCCATGTAGCCGCAGATAGCCGCTACCGCGAAGCCGACGACAACGACGTAAGCCAGACCGCCCACCACCAGCAGAACCGACTGTCCTGCCAATGAGGTGCCTTGGGCAAACAGCGCCAGCAAAATGGCAATGCCGACCAGTGACACCAGCGACAGCAGGCCGACCGTCTTGATCGGGATATCCTGCTCGGTCAGGTCCAACGCCTCGCCATGGCTGCGCTTGTCCTGTGCGGCAAAGGCCGAAGCCAGACCCGAGACCAGAGGGCCCGCAAGCTTGGCGAGGGTCCAGATCGCAGCAACGCCGATCACCCCTGCGCCGATGAAACGCACCTCTTTGGACCATACCGCCATGGCAAGATCCTGCGCGCTGCTTCCCGCAGGCACCGTGCTGGCAACCGAGGCCAAGCCATGGGCTGCCGACCAGTCCATAAAGCCTTGCGACGTCAGCACGGGCACAAAGACAAGCCATGCCAGGATTAGGCCCAGCAGCTGGGTCAGCCCCACAGCCAGACCGATCAGGTGACCCGCACCCAGAAGGGCGAACTGCATCGAGAAACCAAAGCCCGTCGCGCCACCACCCAGAGCAGCAGGCAGTTTGAAGAAGGCGGCCGTCTGCTCGGCGAACACCTTGGCGGCGGCCAGATAGCCAAAGAAAGCCGAGGCGATAGCTCCGCCGATCACAATCCAGAGACCGGACTTGTTCTCGCGCACAGCCTCCTCGGTCTGGCCCTCACCGGGAGAGCCGACTTTCAGAACCTCTGCCGCTGCCACGCCCTCGGGATAGGGCAGGTCGCCCTTGGTCACGAGAGTGCGGCGAAGCGGGATGGAGAAGGTAACTCCGAGAATCCCGCCCAGGGCGCAGATGGCAAATGACTCCCAGAAGTGGAAATTCATCCACCATCCGATCATCACCA
Organism: Brevundimonas sp. GN22; assembly: GCF_054824005.1. NCBI lineage: Bacteria > Pseudomonadati > Pseudomonadota > Alphaproteobacteria > Caulobacterales > Caulobacteraceae > Brevundimonas > Brevundimonas sp. GN22. Next base: position 6,102 of record NZ_JSYD01000006.1, read on the forward strand.
GACCGGGCAGGACGAAGATGATGGAGCTCATGGCTCCGCCGACGGACGCCACGGTCTGGACCGTCATGTTTTCCCAGATGGTCGAGCCTTTGAACGCCCTCAACAAGGACATTGAAATAACGGCTGCGGGAATGGCCGAGGCGAATGTCAGGCCGACTTTCAAACCCAGATAGGTATTGGCGGCGGTAAACACGACCGCCAGCAAACAGCCAAGAATGAGGGCGCGGATAGTCAGCTCGATCCGCTTGCCCGAGGGGCGGGACGCATCCCCGCCAATGGGTGTCGTCATGGATATAATCCTTGATCCCGTGCCCCTTGCCGGGTCGGGTTGTGAAAACAACGCTAACCGCGAAAATGTCGCAGTGACAATCCAATATGCAGTGGTCGCTTCACCCTGGCCCGCAGGCACACTAGATTTCAGCCAACCAAGGAGAAGCCATGCCCGAGTTGCCAGAGGTCGAGACCGTTAGACGTGGCCTGACGCCCGTACTGGAAGGCGCGACCCTGAAGCAGACCCTCCACCGCCGGCCCGACCTGCGCTTTCCCTTTCCCGAAAGGTTCGTAGAGCGTCTGAACGGTGCCACCGTCCTGAAGGTGGATCGCCGCGCCAAATACCTGCTGATGCCATTGTCCACCGGTGAGACGTGGGTCACCCATCTGGGCATGACCGGCCGGTTCACGCTGGACGGAGATCCATTGGGTACGTTTGAAGATGTGGTGCCCACCCAAGGTCCCCACGAGCATTTCGTCGCCTGTGCGGACAAGGGAGGCGTCCTCACCCGTCTGGGTTACGCCGACGCCCGTCGCTTTGGCTTTATGGGTCTGATCCCGACCGATGAGGTGGAGACCCATCCGTGGTTCAAAGGTCTGGGCCCCGAGCCGTTGGGCAACAGCTTCTCCGCCAGCCATCTGGCCGAGGCCCTCAAGGGCCGTAAACAGAACATCAAGGTCAGTCTGCTGGACCAGAAGATCGTCGCCGGTCTGGGCAATATATATGTGTGCGAGGCACTTTACCGTTCGCGCTTTTCTCCGACGACCGCGGCAGGAGCTGTTTCAAAGCCAAAGCTGGAGCGTTTGGCGACAGAAGTCCGCAATGTTCTGAACGATGCCATCCTCGCGGGCGGCTCCACGCTCAAGGACTTCGCCAACGCCGAGGGCGGACAGGGCTATTTCCAGCATAGCTTTGACGTCTATGGCCGCGAGGGCGAACCTTGCCGCACCGAGAACTGCAAGGGCGTGATCGAACGCATCGTTCAGGGCGGCCGTTCGACCTTCTTCTGCCCTCGCTGCCAAAAAGGCTGAACGCCACACACGCGACAAACCGGTTTGAGCCATCCGACGGACGGGCTAAACCATCGCCCATACCTGTATGAATAAGGAGAGCCACCTGTGGCCGACGCCTATTCCACCCTGCTGATCGAACGTCACGCCGACGGCTACGCGATCGTTACCCTGAACCGCCCCGAGGCACTCAACGCCCTAAACTCGCAACTGCTGGGCGAACTGGGCGCCTTCCTCGAAGCCGCAGCCACCGATGACAGCATCCGCGCTGTTGTTCTGACCGGTTCGGCCAAGGCCTTTGCCGCAGGGGCCGACATCAAGGAGATGTCGGACAAGTCGTATGCCCAGATGTATCTGGAAAACTTCTTCGCCCGTGCGCACGACCGCGTCGCCGCTTTCCGCAAGCCGATCATCGCGGCTGTATCCGGCTATGCGCTGGGCGGTGGCTGTGAACTGGCCATGCTGTGCGACTTCATCATCGCCTCCGACACGGCCAAATTCGGCCAACCGGAGATCAACCTCGGCGTGGCTCCGGGCATCGGTGGCTCCCAGCGCCTGACCCGCGCTGTCGGCAAGGCCAAGGCCATGGACATGTGCCTGACCGCCCGCATGATGGACGCTGCCGAGGCTGAGCGTGCCGGTCTGGTGTCGCGCGTTGTGCCCGGCGATGAACTGCTGGATGAAGCCCGCAAGGCTGCCGCCAAGATCGCCTCGCAGTCGCCGCTGGCCGTGATCGCCAACAAGGAACTGGTCAACGCCGCGTTCGAAACCACCCTGTCACAGGGTCTGCAGTTCGAACGCCGTCTGTTCCACTCGATGTTCGCTTTCGAGGACCAGAAGGAAGGCATGGCGGCCTTCATCGAAAAGCGTAAGCCGGCTTTCACCAGCCGCTAAGCTCGTCCACAGTTGTCGGGAACCGGGGACTTGAATCCCCGTCCCGACTCAATTCGAGCCGCATTGCGTTGACCAATAAACGGGTTTCCGCTATAGCCGCGCGCTCTAAAGATTTCATCGCCGTGGGCCTTCAGGTTCGTGGCGCATATCGTTCGAAGGTTTTTCAAATGGCTAACAACGCCGGCGCCCGCAAGGCGATCCGCAAGATCGAAGCGCGGACCGAAGTGAACAAGGCCCGCCGCACCCGCGTGCGTACCTACCTGCGTAAGTTCCAAGAAGCAGTCACCGGTGGTGACGCTGAAGCTGCCAAGGCTGCTTTCATCACCGCTCAATCGGAACTGATGCGCGCTGTCTCGAAGGGCGTGGTTCACAAGAACACCGGCTCGCGTAAAGTCAGCCGTCTGGCCGCCCAGCTGAAGAAGCTGTCGGCAGCCTAAATCTCGTCTCTGAGCGGAGCAGTTCCTAAGCGATTGCTCCGCCTCAATTTTTAGACGAAATTTAAATACCCGCATTACGGGTGTTGCAAGAAAATCGAACGATTTCAAAGGCGAGGTGCCAGCAGGTGCCTCGCCTTCTTGCTGCGCGCTGTGTTCTGCGCGGAACATTTTTCGACCCTGTCAGAGCAAAAAAATCCCTTTTCTCTAGGCCCGACGGGGGTTTGCGCGAGTCAACAAATTTAAGTGCAATTCGCGACTCGAATCTGCGTTGATTCCCGCGGCGCGCTGAGTAAGTTCAAGGGGTAACGCACTTCCATCCCCAAGGATGAAGACGAGGGAAATCAAAGGTTTCCCTCGGCGGAGATGTCTGTCTGTGAGAACGACCCCACGCGCCTAACCTCGGTTTGGCGTGACAGGAGAAGTCGTCCCTGATGTCAGCTCCTGAAGTCGCGCTGCAACGGTGAACGATAAAACATTTTTGGCGGGTGACTCTATAATGATCGGGGGCGTTGCTATGGGGCAGATGACCGATCCAGATCGTATCTGGAATGAGGCTGCAGACCGCTTGAAGGCGGAAATCGGTGATGGCCCGTTCAGCTCCTATATCGCCCCTTCGGCGGTACGCGTGGATGCTCAAGGCAATCTGATACTGGTAACCCCCACCGCCTATGCGCGGGACTGGGTTCGTCAAAACGCACTGCGTCGTATGAACGAGCTGTGGCTGGGCCTGGACGGCCTGTCGCGCCGTTTGGACGTTCGCTGCCGCGCCGAGTGCGGCTCCATCCTTCCGTCGTCGGCACGCGAAGTGCCGCGCCTGAACTCCATCAGCATCGCCGCCGCTCCGGCTGCGCCTGTGGCTCCGGCTTTTGCACCGTCGGCTGACAGCGCCCGCGCTGTTCGTGCGGCTGGCCTGCAAGACCGCCTAACCTTCGAGACCTTCGTTGAAGGTCACGGCAACGCCTTTGCCCTGGCCATCGCCAAACAGGTTGCCTCGTGGGCCGATGGCCACTTCAATCCGGTGTTCTTCTGCGGCCCGTACGGCTACGGCAAGACCCACCTGCTGAACGCCATCGCCTGGGAAGCCCAGCGCCTGCGTCCGGACGCCAAGGTCATTTACCTGACCGCCGAGCGCTTCCTGTCGACCTTTGTGCGCGCCATGCAGGACCGCGCCACCGCAGCCTTCAAAGAAAGCCTGCGTTCGGCCGACATGCTGCTGATCGACGACGTCCAATTCGTGGGCGGCAAGGCCTCCACTCAGGAAGAACTGCTGAACACCCTGACCTCGCTGATCGAGGACGGTAAGCGTATCGTACTGTCGGCTGACCGCGCTCCGGTTGCCCTGACCGATATCGAGCCGCGTCTGCGCAGCCACCTTGCTGCCGGCCTGACCTGCCCGGTCGAAGCCGCTGACCGCACTCTCAAGGTGTCGGTGGCCCAAAGCCGTCTGCGCGCATTGGCCAAGCTGGGTGTCGTCTCTGGCGAAGCCCGTCCCGAAGTTCTCGAGCACATGGTTGACCGCACTCCGGGCTCCATGCGCGAACTCGAAGGTGCCGTGAACACCCTGGCCGCTGTGGCCGGTGCACGTATGGCCACCCTGACCGTTGAAGAAGTGCAGACCCTGCTGGGCACCCAGATGCGTGGTGGTCCGGAGCGTCGCATCACCGTCGACGAGATCCAGAAGACCGTCGCCGAGCACTTCAACCTGAAACAAGCCGATCTGCTGAGCGAGCGCCGCACCCGCGCCATCGCCCGCCCGCGCCAGATCGCCATGTATCTGTGCAAGCAGCACACGACCCGTTCCTATCCGGACATCGGTCGTCGCTTCGGTGGCCGTGACCACACGACCGTCCTGCACGGTGTGCGCAAGATCGAGGAAATGCTGTCGCAGGATGAACAAATCGCCCGCGACGTCGAAGCTCTCACCCGCAAGCTTCGCGGCTAAAAAACAAAACGGCCCGGATGGATTTCCGGGCCGTTTTTCTTTGCTGGGTCGAGACCTATCGGTTCACCTCGCACCCACTACCGGCCCGAACAGGTCCGGCTCCTCTGCCACCGCCTCTTCGCAAGCTTGTTGGTCATAGTCCGCCAAACCCGCGTCGGCGAAAGCCTGGCGAATATCGGGGCGATCCAGATCGACGCCGGATACAGACACGAGCGCGGCCATCTCGAACATTGTCGCATTTTCGATCTCGCGCTTGACCTCGATCGGCGTCAGTCCAGCCTGCTCTGCGCGCATGAGAAAGGTATCGATGCGGTTTTGCGCCCCTGGCTGCCCCATTTGCAAACCTCCGGCAGCATAACAAATCTGCGCCTTGACCAAGGTCTTACCCAGCGCCTTGGCCTCGTCGATCACTCGGTCTTTGGCCGATACATCCTGTGTCAGGACCATCGTCGAGAGCAACGCGACTAAAATCATACCACTTCCCCTGCGACCACCTCTGGTCGAGGCTGACCGTGGCATCGACAATACGCCTCTGCGCACTGCTGAGTTGCAAGGCCGTGATCCAATGTTGCAGTCCGAGATCCGCGACAGGCGTGAACACAGCCATTTTAGCCGGTCAGGGCTGTGGAAATCGGGGAATATGGCTGCGATTTGCACTCGACCATTGCTCAGCCCGCTCAATGCGCTAGACTTTTCACCCATAGTCAATTGGCGGCGCCAGTCAGGCCCGCACCCGGGCGAGACCACATGCAACTGACCATCGAACGTTCCGCACTTCTGAGAGCTCTTGGGCATGTTCAGAGCGTGGTCGAGCGCCGCAACACTATTCCGATCCTGTCGAACGTGCTGCTGACCGCTGGTCGTGACCGTCTGTCGTTTGCCGCGACCGATCTCGACATGGAAATGGTCGACGAAGCCGAGGCACAGGTGAACGTCGAGGGTCAAATCACGGCTCCAGCTCACACCCTGTACGAAATCGTCCGCAAACTTCCGGACGGTGCCGAAGTCAGCCTGACCTATTCGGGTGATGATCCTCGTCTGGTCGTGGCCGCCGGTCGTTCCAAGTTCAACCTGCCGGTCCTGCCCGCAGGCGACTTCCCCGTCATGTCGAATGAAGCCTCGGGCGCACGCTACACGCTGCCTAAGGAAGACTTGGCTCGCCTTATCGACAAGACCCGTTTTGCCGTCTCGACCGAAGAAACGCGCTATTATCTGAACGGCCTGTACCTGCACACCGTCTCAGACGGCGGCATTCCGCTGCTGCGTGCTGTGGCCACCGATGGTCACCGGCTGGCACTGGCCGAGACCCCTGCGCCCGAAGGTGCCGCAGGCGGTCCGGGCGTAATCGTCCCGCGCAAGACCGTGGATCAGGTCCGTCGTCTGCTGGACGATGGCGCAGGTCCGGTCGAGGTTCAGGTCTCGGCCCAGAAAATCCGTTTCGAGTTCGGTGAAGCCAGCCTGACCTCCAAGGTCATCGACGGTGCCTTCCCTGACTATCTGCGCGTCATCCCCAAGGGTAACGAGCGCACCGCCGACATCGACAACAGCCTGTTCGCCAAGGCCGTTGACCGTGTGGCCACCATCTCGGCTGAAAAGAGCCGCTCGGTGAAACTAGCCTTCGACAACGACCGCGTGAAACTGACCGTCCGCAACATGGAAGCCGGTCAGGCCGAGGAAGAAGTCGAAATCGGCTACTCCGACGAGCCGTTCGAAATCGGCTTCAACGCCCGCTACCTGCTGGACGTCGCAGGTCAGATCACCGGCGAAATCGCCAGCTTCAAATTCGCCGACGCCGCCAGCCCCACACTGGTGCTCGATCCGGCCGACGTCGGCGTACAGTACGTGCTGATGCCGCTGCGCGTTTAAGTCGCCAGCGCAAGACCTATTAGGGCCCGTCCGGTACGTCCGGGCGGTCCTTTTTGCTGTCGCGGAACTTCCATTTCATCGTCAACACGATGACCGCCATCACCAAGGCACAGCTGTTCGCAAATGTCACCGGCCAAGCCTCAGTTATCACCCCGTAGATAACCCACAGCGCAAAACACGTCACTGTCAACGAATAGGTCTTAAGGCTGACGGCCGATGCATCGCGCGCCTTCCAGATCTTGATGGCTTGAGGTGCAAAACTGGTGATGGAACAGATAGCCGCGGCGGTCCCGACTATGTTGGCGACGGTCTCGCTCATCGCGCGACCATCAGAACAAGATGTCCGATCCCATCCGGATCAGCAGCAACAGTTCGCCTATCAAGAAAGCCGATACAACCGCGATGATGCCATAGGGCGGCCGGGGGCGATGGTGAATGTCGTTCATGATTGTCTCCTCCCCCCACAAAGCGTCCGATCAAAATTCCGTTCGCCCCCGCGCCTCTAAATCCGAAATCGGACACGCGTCTGCTTCCCACAGGTTTACTATTTGCCTCGACCATCCGATCATTCTGGAGGTTGTATAAGGGGGACAGCGTGGTCCAACAGTTCGAAACGAGCAGGTTCGAATACGGCTTGATCATCGCCTGTAGCCTTGTTCCGCCCTCTATGGTTTTCGCCAGTGGGGCACCGGTTATTGCCGGCATCCTGCTGCTTGTCTGTACCCCGCCGGCTCTGTTCGGTCTAATAGGACTGAGCCGTCCGCATCGTGTGAGCCTCACCGAACATGCGTTGACCATTCGCCCGGTGTGGGGCCGCCCACGGACGATTGACCGGCGCGACATTATTGACAGCGAAGAGATCGTTTCTCCGCCCTTTGCCACTTTGATTGCGCGCTATCGCAAAGCAAACAAACGCCAAGGAGCCATCACTATCAGCCATCGCTTTGCAGCGGCAGGACTAGGCATCCGCAGCAAAGGACAGGAGGCGGGGATTAACGCTTCCAGCAAGGCAGCTTGTCTGGCGGAATGGATCCGGGCGACTGCGCCCTAGAGCCTGCGCATTTGTGAGGGGGCGCGCGCTTGGGCTATAGGCTGTCCTGACCGGATCAGGCCCTCCGGTGCCACGACCTTGTTGACGCGTTTGATTTCTTCCCTCGCCATTACGGACTTCCGCTCCTACAGCGCCGCCCGTCTGGACCTGTCCGGCGGGACCGTGGTGCTGTTCGGGCCGAACGGGTCGGGCAAGACCAATCTGCTTGAGGCCATCAGCTTGCTGACTCCCGGCAAAGGCCTGCGCGGGGCGACCGCTGCCGAGATGGGTCGACGCGAGCCAGGCGAGGCTGTGGGCCGTGCATGGGGCGTAGCCGCCACGCTGGACACCGCCGACGGTGAGGTAAAGATCGGCACTGGAATCCAGACCATGGGTCCCTCGGCCCGCCGCATCGTGCGCATCGATGGGGAAACGGCAGCCCCCGGCCGGATGCTGGAACACTTACGCCCCGTCTGGGCCACGCCGGAGCAGGACCGCCTGTTCTCCGATGCCCGCGCCGACCGCCTGAAGTTCTTCGACCGACTGGTGTTTGCGGCCTATCCCGACCATGCGGCCACCATCTCCAACTATGAGAAGGCCCTGCGCGAGCGCATCCGCTTGCTGACCCATGAAAATCAGGTGCCCGATCCCCTGTGGTTGGACGCGCTGGAGGCCCGCCTGTCCGAGGCCGGTGCCCGCGCCGCCATCGCGCGCGTGTCAGCCCTAACCGCCTTGCAGGAAGGCATCGACGCCCGTGCCGACCGCCCCTTCCCCTTGGCAGATCTGGGGCTGGAGGGGCCTGCCGAACAGATGGCGCGCGAGGGTGCCGACGAGGCCGACATCCTGTCCATGCTGGGCGAAGGCTTTGCCCGTGCCCGCACGCGCGATGGTGCCGCGGGCCGCAGCCTGTTCGGCCCGCACCGTACCGACCTGACGGCCATCCACCGCGAAAAGAACCGCCCCGCCGCCGAAGGATCGTCCGGCGAGCAAAAGGCGCTGGTGCTGAACCTCATTCTGGCCCAGACCGCGCGTCTGGCCGAAGGGATCGCCAAACCCGTTCTTTTGCTGGACGAGGCACCGGCCCACCTCGACGAGAACCGTCGCGCGGCCCTGTTCGACGAGATCGAAGCACTGGGCCTGCAAGCCTTTATGACCGGTACCGAACGTCCCCTGTTTTCGGCGCTGGAAGGGCGGGCTCAGTTCGTGGCGATCGGCCCCGACGGCCTCGGTGGCCAGCCCCCGTCGAGCCACGGGGATTTCGCGGCCTAAACGGCGTCAAAAGCTGGCTTTTTGCCGGAAAAATCCTATATGTTGGAGACTTCGGAGCGCGCTGATTTGCGCCTTCGGAATGGCGGCCGAGCCGCCGCCTTTTCCCCGTCCGACCCCCGGACCCTGAGCCGACGTTTTCATGACCGAACAGACTGCTCCCGCGCCAGAGTACGGCGCCGATTCCATCAAGGTTCTCAAAGGCCTGGATGCCGTGCGCAAGCGCCCCGGCATGTATATCGGTGACACGGATGACGGTTCGGGTCTGCACCACATGGTGTATGAGGTGGTGGACAACGCCATCGACGAAGCCCTTGCGGGTCACGCCGATCTGGTCACCGTTACCCTGAATGCCAATGGCTCGTGCACCGTGACCGATAACGGTCGCGGCATTCCGGTGGGCATTCACGAGGAAGAAGGCGTCTCCGCCGCCGAGGTCATCATGACCCAGCTGCACGCCGGGGGTAAGTTCGACCAGAACTCGTACAAAGTTTCGGGTGGTCTGCACGGCGTGGGCGTTTCGGTTGTGAACGCCCTGTCGGACTATCTCGAACTGGTCATCTATCGCGATGGCAAAAAGCATTTCATGCGCTTCGAGCGCGGCGACACCGTCAAGTCGCTGGAAGTTGTCGGCGACGCGCCGGTGCGCACCGAAGGTGCCAAGGCCGGCCAGCTCCTGACCGGCACCGAAGTCACCTTCTATCCGTCGGTGACGACCTTCAGCTTCATCGACTTCGATTTCAAAACTCTGGAACACCGCCTGCGCGAGCTGGCGTTCCTGAACTCCGGCGTTTTGATCAAACTGCGCGACGACCGACTGGCCGAGCCGGTCGAGAGCGTCTTGCACTATGAGGGCGGCGTCGAAGCTTTCGTGCGCCACCTCGACAAGTCCAAGACCCCGATCCTGAAAGACGTCATTGTCATTCGCGGTCAGAAGGACGGCATCGAACTGGATCTCGCCCTGTGGTGGAACGACAGCTACCACGAGACAATGCTGTGCTTCACCAACAACATCCCGCAGCGTGACGGCGGCACCCACTTGTCGGCCTTCCGTGCGTCTCTGACGCGCGTGATGTCGAGCTACATCGACAAGGCTGGCGCGGCCAAAAAGGAAAAGGTCAATCCGAGCGGCGAAGACGCCCGCGAAGGCCTGACCTGCGTCCTTTCGGTCAAGGTGCCGGACCCCAAATTCAGCTCGCAGACCAAGGACAAACTGGTCTCGTCCGAAGTGCGTCCGGCCGTAGAAAACCTCTGCTCGGAAGGTCTGTCGGAGTGGTTCGAAGAGCATCCGACCGAGGCCAAGATGATCGTCTCCAAGATCATCGAAGCTGCAGCTGCCCGTGAAGCCGCCCGCAAGGCCCGCGACCTGACCCGCCGTAAATCGGTGCTGGAAATCAGCTCGCTTCCCGGCAAGCTGGCAGACTGTCAGGAACGCGATCCGGCCAAGTCCGAACTGTTCATCGTGGAGGGTGACTCCGCAGGTGGCTCGGCCAAACAGGCGCGTAACCGTGAGAACCAGGCCGTTCTGCCGCTGCGTGGTAAGATCCTGAACGTCGAGCGCGCCCGCTTTGATCGCATGCTGTCGTCCGACACCATCGGCACGCTGATCCTCGCGCTTGGCACCGGCATTGGCCGCGATGACTTCAACGCCGACAAGCTGCGCTACCACAAAATCATTCTGATGGCCGATGCTGACGTCGACGGTGCGCACATTCGTACGCTGCTGTTGACCTTCTTCTATCGCCAGATGCCGGAACTGATCGAGCGCGGGCACATCTACATCGCCCAGCCGCCGCTCTATAAGGTCTCCAAGGGCAAGCAGCACCGCTACGTGAAAGATCAGGCCGAAATGGACGCCTATCTGATCGAGGAAGGCTGCGCCGACGCCACGCTGGAAACCGGGTCGGGCGAAGTCCGCGCGGGTATGGATCTGCAGGAACTGGTCCGCGAGGCCAAGGCGTTCAAGGCGGGCGTGGACCGTCTGGCCGCACGTGCTCCGGCCTTCGCCATTGAACAGGGCGCTCTGGCGGGCCTGTTCGACGAAGCCAATGGCGAACTGCTGACCCGTGCCGAACAGGCCGCGCTGCGTCTGAACCTCTACAACGAAGAGGGCGACGGTCCGTGGTCCGGCGCTCTGGCCGAACAGGGCGGTGTGGCTTTCACCCGCGTTCGCCGCGCGGTCAGCGAGACCATCGTTCTGGACGAAATCCTCGGCCGTTCGATGGACGCCCGTCGTCTGGGCGAACGCGCTGTGGCCTTCGACAAGCTGTTTGAAAAGCCGGCCATCTTCCGCCGCAAGGACAAGACGGTAACGGTACGCGGTCCTCTCGACCTGCTGGCCGCCGTTCTGGACGCTGGCAAGAAGGGCATCGCCATCCAGCGCTATAAAGGTCTGGGCGAAATGAACCCCGAGCAACTCTGGGAAACCACGCTGGACGTGAACGCCCGCACCCTGCTGCAGGTCAAGGTCGAGCACGCCGACGAAACAGACGACCTGTTCGCCAAGCTGATGGGCGATGTGGTGGAGCCGCGTCGCGAGTTCATCCAGGCCAACGCGTTGGATGCCGCCGTCGACGCCTGATCGGGCGCCAAGGCTACGAAGGAGAAGGGCTCGCTAAGGCGCGCCCTTTTTCTATGCGCGACCGACAGCGGGCATAAAAAAAGGCCGCCCCGGTTTCCCGGGACGGCCCTTTATCGTTCAGCGTCAGTGCAAGTTAGAGAACTTGCAGTTGACCGGCCGAAACCTTGCCGCTGCGGCGATCGGTTTCCAGCTCGTACGAGACTGCTTGACCGTCGTTCAGGCCGCGCAGACCAGCAGCTTCAACTGCCGAGATGTGCACGAACACGTCGCTGCCACCAGCGTCAGGAGCGATAAAGCCGTAGCCTTTGGTGGAGTTAAACCATTTTACGGTGCCGTTAGCCATTTTATGACCTCCAGTGGGTTGAGCGCGGAGAACTATTCTTCGGGCCCGTCGGGTCTAGGGAAACGGCAGATCTCAATGCGTCGCAAAGAAGAAAAGGGCGTTACGCAGAGATATCGACGCGAGTGATTTGACCCCTTTAAGCGTCCTAATCAAGACCATTCGTATCACCTGAGCGAATTTTTCGCGCGGTGTTCAACGGCCCCGAAAAGTGGCCTAAGGGGCCAAATAGTCAGCTAGCTCGTCAAATTCTCTCAGGAAAACAGCACGATGCTCGTCGACTTCCATGATGACTTCGTGCTTGGCCGAAGGGACCTCAACATAGCGCCCCCGACCAAGGCGACGGGCGGCCCAACGCGCGGTTTGCTTCCAGACGACCGTGTCTTCACCGGCCTGTACGACGCAAACCGGTACCTTCACCGACTTCAGGGCCCGCGACTTGAGAGCCCGTTCGCCTGCGTCCAGCGCAAAGCCCAGCCAACCCCAGGTCGGGCCGCCGATTGCCAAATGCGGACAGGCAAAAATCTGCTGCTGCCAGAGGCCGTAGCGGGTCGCGTCCGACGTCAGAGCATTGTCATCGAAGGTGTGAATGAAGGGGTCATCCACATTGTCGAGCACATAGTCGCCGCCCTTGCCGTTACGCAGCGCCCAGCGCACAGCCAGTTTGACCGACCACATCGAACGCTTGCCGGTGCGAATGCGCAGCATGGGGCTACATAGCAGGGCACCGGCGAACCGGTCGTCGCCACCTTCAAGCGTCAGCAGGTTGAGCGCTGCGCCCATCGAGTGCCCGACCATGATCCACGGCTTGGGAGCCTGCTGCTCATAGGCGTCCATCAGGCGGGCGTAATCGTCCAGAAACTCTTCAACTGCGCGGGCGTGGCCCTTGAGCCGGTCTGGCAACAGCCGGGCCGACAGCCCCTGACCGCGCCAGTCGTGCGCCAGAACGCAGAAGCCGCGCGCGAGGAAGTTGCCGATCAGCTCGTAGTATTTCTCGATCGGTTCGGTGCGACCCGGGCTAAGAACCACCGTGCCGCGCGGCGTTTTCGATTGCAGCACACTGGGGTGCCACAAGGCTGCGCGCAGGCGTAGTCCGCCCGCACCGCGGAACCAGTCAGCTTCGCCACCCGGAGGCGCGCTGGCCCCCGGTACTCCCATCAATGGTGCTTGAGCGGAGAGCGGAGATTGGCGGCTCACTCGGGTTTCCTGAATTTGAGAGTCATGCGGTCGGACTCGCCGATCGCGTCATATTTGCTGTGGTCGAACTCGAAGTTCGGCGGCTCGCCCGGTGCCGAAGAGCGGCGGGTCGGGGGCAGGGTCTCGACACCGAAGGGGTGATCCTTGGTATCGTCGGGATTGGCGTTAATTTCCGAGGACTCGACGAAGGCGAAGCCCGCCTCCCGAGCCAGCTGGCGCACGAAACCTTCCTGCACATAGCCATTGGCCGCTGCAGGGTCCTGATCCTCGTCCGGCCCCAAACGGTGCTGTTCGATGCCGAGGATACCGCCCGGACGCAGTGCGGCAAATGCATCCGCGAAGGCCTTTTCGGCAATACCTGCCGCCATCCACACATGGATGTAGCGCATGAACAAGACCATGTCGGCAGTACCGGGCTCGTCCACCACAGGCCCCGATCCGACGCCGAAATGGGTGAAGCCGACATCACCGTACAGTTTACGGTTCGAGTCCAGTCGGGCCTTCAGAGCATTGTTCACCGCTACCTGAGCGGGATCGGCACCCTCGCCCTCGACAAAGCCAGCGACGAAGAGCTTGCCGCGGCCCTTGGCGATATAGGGAGCCAGAATGTCCGTGTACCAGCCGCCACCCGGCCAGAACTCGACCACCTTCATGGCCGGCTGCAAGCCGAAGAAGCGCAGCGTTTCCATCGGGTGACGCCACTGGTCGCGGGCCTTGTCCTCGGTCGAGCGCCACGAGCCTTCGACGGCCCATTCCAACGAACCTTCGGGCGGACCATCCACGACCGGCTCGGGTGCCGGTGCCTGCTCTTCCTTCTTGCGGCCGCAACCCGCGACCAGAAGCAGGCTGCTGGAGGCAGCCCCGCCAAGAAACAGGCGTCGTGATGTCCATACGGTCATAAAGTTCCTCCGCCCATGGCCGGATAGTCCGGCCACAGACTTACGTCAGGTCGTGTTCGCCGCGCTTCTCGCACAGCGATTAGGCCATCATTGGGCCGTAAGGGGTTTGCGGAAGCGAAGCGTCATCCGGTCGCTTTCACCGATCGCATCGAACGCAGCGCGCTCTTCGGCAGTGAGAGTACGGCCATCCTGCTCGGAGCGGCGGATGGGCGGCAAGGTCCAGACACCAAAGGGATGATCGTGATCATCGGCGGAGTTGGCGTTCAGGTCGCTGCGGGCATCCAGTTCAAAGCCCGCCTCGCGCGCCATACGGATCACCCAGCTCTCGGGCACGTAACCGGTAGGAGCGACCGTTTCGACCGCAACACCTTCGCCGCTGCGGTGCTGCTCCACGGCCAGCACACCGCCCGGTTTCAAGGCCTTATAGAAGGCTTGAAGATAGGGGCCGACGCGGCCATCGCGCGACCAGTTATGGAATGCGCGCGCCACGACTACGATATCAGCCGTGCCATCTTCGACACCCATGCCGTCCAGCGGACGGCTCACGCCCACATAGGTCCCACCGGTCGCAGCGGCGTAGGGCTCGAGAATATTGCGCCACCATCCTGCGCGGCCCGGCTCGATCTCGACGATGGTCTGACCGTGCTGCAAGCCCCAGAACGTCAGGGTCTCCATCGGATGACGATACACGTCGCGCGCCTTGTCCGCCTCGGGGCGCGTGGGTGCGGCGATCGCAGCCTGAAGCTGGGTGTCCTCACCCACGTTCGGCATTTCCATCGACAAGCCCTGCCGGTGGGGCAGTTGGGCCGGAAATTCGGTAGGGGCGGTTTGCGCGATAGCCGATCCTGAAATCAGGACGGTGGCTGCCAAGGCACCAAAGACGAGCGGTCGCATCGAGATCTCCGTGTCGGCGTTCAAAAAGGCGTGGCGCGATTGTTAAGGTGCTTCGCGCTTACGGCAAGGCCGCATCACGTCGTTTTACCCCTTGAACGGCAAAAACGGCTTCCTAACTTGCATATTGAAGGTGCCGCTTACGGGCCTTCCGGTCCGAACGAGGCCTAGAAAGGCTCGCTCTGGCTGATCCCTCATGTGGCTCGGGGCAAAATCGCCGCGCCACCCAACCTTGCTGACCTTTCAGGAGGATGCAGATGCGTACCTATGACATTTCCCCGCTGTTCCGTACCGCCGTCGGTTTTGATCGTCTGGCCCGTCAAATCGAAACAGCCGCCCGCACCAGCCAGGAAAACGGCTGGCCGCCCTATAACATCGAGACCACCGGCGAAGATGCCTATCGCATCGAGCTGGCTGTCGCCGGTTTCGCGCCGGAAGAGCTGGAAATCGAAGCCAAGGAAAACCTGCTGACCGTGACCGGTAAGAAGGCTCCGCAGGACGAGACGGTCCAGCGCACCTTCCTGCATCGTGGCCTTGCCGAGCGCGACTTCGAGCGCCGCTTCCAGCTGGCCGACTATGTTGTGGTGAAGGGTGCCGCTCTGAACCACGGCCTGCTGACCATCGAACTTCAGCGCGAACTGCCGGAATCCCTCAAGCCGCGCCGTATCGAGATCGCTGACGGTTCGACCCTGATCGAAAGCAAGGTCGAGTCCAATAAGGCCGCGTAACCGCACCTTCCTCCCCTGCTTTACGGGCGGTCCCTCTTCGGAGGGGCCGCCTTTTTTTTAAGGGTCAGGCTTCGGCAGCCGCGCGCAAGGCCTGCGCGTCCATTCCGCGCAAGCTTTCCATGCGGGTCTGGCGGAGGTTCACTCCGCGAAGTTGGGCATCAACAATGCGGGACCGTGAGAGGTCGGCATCCGTCAGATTGGCACGGCGCATATCCGCCCCCGTCAGATCGGTGCCACGCAGATTGGCTCCTGTCAGGTCCGCAGGAAGCAATCGGTCAGCGGCCAGCAGCAGTGGCCCCAGTTGGGCATCTCGCAGGTCCGAACCGTTCAATCGCGCACCGGCCAGCCTGGCTCCGCGAAGATCGGCGCGGCGCAGGTTCACGGAGCGCAGATCGGCCCCTTCAAGTTGTGCGCCTTGAAGCTGCACACCTTCCATATCCAGCCCGTAGAAGACCGCGCCCCTTGCCGACAGGGCCGTCAGGTTCAGCCCCGCAATCGATCCCAGCACCCGCAGGTCGACACCATCGAACACCGACGGCTGACCCTCGGCACCGCCCGTCTCGCACCACTGGGCATGGACACGCAGCATATCGGCGGCGGGCAGGGCCGCGATGGGTTCGGCAGACGAGCCTTTATCGGTCAGCGCCCCGTCCATATTGGCCCCGTCGGCGCGCCACATGGTCGACTTCACCCCGACCAAAATAGCGCCCGACATATCCGCTCCAGACAGATCGGCACCCGAAAGATCGGCACCCGCGAGGTCAGCGCCGCGGAAGCTGGCTTGTTTAAGGTTTGCCCGTACCAGCTTGCAGTCTTTCATCACTGCGTCGGTGAAATCGGCCGCTATGGCGACGATGCCGGTCAGGCGCGAGCGTTGGAGGTTGGCCCCCGAAAGATTGGCCCCCTGCGCCTCGGTGTCGGCGCGTTTGCGGGCCTCAAGGACGCGATAACCCAGCTTGGCATCGGAGGCGGCAATGGCCCCTTCGCGCAGGTCTGCCTCGAACATGTCGGCCCCGGACAGATCGGCACCGCGCAGGCATGCCCCGCGCAAATCGGCGCGTCGAAGGCTGGCACCGGTGAGGTCGATATCCTGCATATCCGCGCCAAAGAAGTTGGCGTTATCCAGTTTGGCGTTTGCGAGTTTTGTGCCGATCAGGCTGGCCGCCGTGAAGTCGGCATCGGTGAGATTGCGTCCGCTCAGGTCCAGCCCGCTGAGGTCCATCCACGCAAAAACGGCGCGCGCACCACCGGGCCGCGCCTGCCACAAACGGTCGTGCTTTTGGCAGATGATATCTACCTCGGCCTGCGTCGGTCGCTTGCGGATGGGGGCGTCTGCTTCACTCATGCGGCCAATATGGCTACCGGTGCATTAAGGAAGCTTTGCCGCAACCCTATTCGGTGAGCAGACCTTGCTCGCGTAGGGCATCGGCCAACGGGCCTTCGGTGGTCCAGACGCGGGTATAGCCCGCCTCGCCCAGCCGGTTCAGTTCGTTCTTGAGATCAGCCTTGGGCGAAGCTGCAAAACGGGCGTCAAAACCCGTGCCTTCGGTTGCAACGCGCACCATGGGGCGACCGGTTTCCAGACGGTGCAAGAAACCCTCACAGAGATAGAGGGATTCTTTTTCCGCCACGCCGGCATCCACCTGAAGGCCTTCACCCCGCAGACGCTCTACGCCACGGCCCGACGCAAAAGGGGAAGGATCGAACGCACCGATGACCACGCGGGCAATACCCGCTTCGGCCAGAAACTGGGCGCAGGATTTGCGGCCCGAGGAACGCGCCCCGCAGGGCTCCAGCGTTACATAGGCAGTCGCGCCCTTGGCCGCCTCTCCCGCCGCAGGTACTGCCTGCTCTTCAGCGTGGGGACGACCGCCCGCAGCAGTGGCAGCCTCGGAAACGATCTGGCCATCTTTGACGATCACACAGCCAACCGCCGGATTGGGCCAGGTCTTGCCCATGTTTTCCATCGCCAGCTCAATGGCGCGGCGCATGAAGACTTCGTCCTGTTCCAATCCGGTGTTGCTCATGTTCAGGCGATTTCCGGCAGCGGCGTAGCGCGGCTCTGATCAAGGAAGCGGGCCGAAACCGGCTTCAGATTGGCATCCAGTTCAATGTCCAGCGGATTGCTGGTCGGGATTTCGACCTCGACGATCTTGTCGTCGGCAACGTTGAACAGCAGTTTCACGATGGCGCGCAGCGAGTTGCCGTGCGCAGCGATCAGGACGTCCTCACCGGCCTTGAGACGCGGCGCGATCTCGGCATCCCAATAGGGCTGCACGCGGTCCAGCGTGGTCTTCAGGCTCTCGGTGTCCGGAATGTCCTTGCCGACATAGCGGGCGTCGTTGGCAAAGCTGTATTCGCTGTCGGCGGCCAGCGGCGGCGGCGGCACATCATACGAACGGCGCCAGATTTTGACCTGATCGTCGCCGTGCTTGGCAGCCGTCTCGGCCTTATCCAGACCCGTCAGACCACCGTAATGGCGCTCGTTCAGACGCCAGTCTTCAATGACTTCAACACCCGTCAGGCCCGCAGCCTCCAGGGCCATCGCACCGGTGCGCTTAGCGCGGTTCAGAACCGAGGTGAACATCACCGACGGTTTGAAACCGGCCTCGGCGATCAGTTCGCCACCACGATGGGCCTGCGCCTCGCCTTCTGCGGTCAGATCGACATCGACCCAGCCGGTAAAGCGGTTTTCGAGGTTCCACTGGCTTTGGCCGTGGCGCAGCAGGATCAGACGCGACATTGAGCACTCCGTTATCTTAGGGCATGGCTATGGGCCGTGGCTCCATCGGTCAAGGCTGTATTGACGACTTAGCAGAACCGTCACCCTTGGTGCGCGCTTCTAACGGTTGCCAGACCGTCGCTGCCGATGGTCTAAGAGGCCCCATCATAACGGCGCGATCACCCCGGTGATCCAGCCCGATCCAATAGGCTACGGATACCCAAATGCTGAAACCCCGTCAGGACCTGAAGCCCAACACGGCCGCGTTCGAGACCGAGGCACTGGTCAAACCCACGGGGTTCCGCGAATACGACGCCCGCTGGATCCTTGAGAAAGAGATCAACCTTCTGGGTATTCAGGCGCTGGGTCTGGGTTTGGCGACCTATATCCACGAGCAGAATATCGAGCCCAAGATCGTCATCGGTCACGACTTCCGCAGCTATTCGCTATCGGTGAAACAGGCCCTGACCATCGGCCTGTTGCAAGGCGGTATGGAGGTGCGGGATATCGGCTTGGCCCTGTCGCCGACCGCTTACTATGCACAGTTCGCGCTGAACGCGCCCTGCGTGGCCATGGTCACCGCCAGCCACAACGAGAACGGCTGGACCGGCGTGAAGATGGGCGCGAACAAGCCGCTGACCTTCGGTCCTGACGAAATGACCCGCCTGAAAGAGATCGTGCTGGGCGGTCTGGGTGTGGAGCGTGCCGGAGGCACCCTGACCCGCGTCGAGAATTTCGCCGAGCAATACATCGCTGATGTCGCCACCAAGGCGCAGATCAAGCGCCCGCTGAAAGTCGTTGCAGCCTGTGGCAACGGCACGGCCGGTGCCTTCGCGCCCGAGGCGCTGCGCCGCATGGGCGTCGAGGTGATCGAGATGGATACCGAGCTCGATTACACCTTCCCCAAATATAATCCGAACCCCGAAGACCACGCCATGCTGATGCAGATGGCGGCCAAGGTTCGCGAAACCGGTGCTGACCTCGCTCTGGGCTTCGACGGTGACGGCGACCGCTGTGGCGTGGTGGATGATACCGGCGAGGAAATCTTCGCTGACAAGATCGGCCTGATGCTGGCCCGCGATCTGTCGGCCGTCTATCCCAACTCGACCTTCGTCGTCGATGTGAAGTCGACGGGCCTCTACAAGACCGACGAAGTCCTGAAGGCCAATGGCGCGACCACCGTCTATTGGAAGACCGGCCACTCCTACATCAAGCGCAAGACCGCCGAGATTGGTGCGCTGGCGGGCTTTGAAAAGTCGGGCCACTTCTTCATGGCGGGTGATCTGGGCCATGGCTATGACGATGGCATCGTCGCCGCCGCGGCCATCCTGTCGATGCTGGATCGCAATCCCGACAAGAGGCTGTCGGAGCTGAAGCAGGCTCTGCCGCCCGCCTACACCAGCCTGACCATGTCGCCGCATTGCGATGACGAGCTGAAGTACGACGTGCTGGCCCGCATCGTAAAGGAATACGAGGAACTGGCCGCCAGCGGTGGCTCGATCCTTGGCCGCAACATCGTCGAGGTCATCACCGTCAACGGCATCCGTGTGCATCTGGAAGACGGGTCGTGGGTTCTGGTCCGCGCCTCCTCCAACAAGCCGGAACTGGTTGTGGTGGTCGAAAGCATGCAGTCCGAAGACGACATGCGCGCACTCTTCCGTGAAGAGGTGAAGCCACGTCTGGCCAACCATCCTGAAATCGGGGCATTCAATCAGGAAATCTAAGCGGATTTTCTGATGACGACGACGCGTGCCCTTCCTGTCCTGATTATCGGCGGGGGTTTCTCCGGCTCCATGCTGGCGGCCCGCCTTGCCGAAAAAGGACAGGCCAGCGTCGTGATTGAGAGGTCAGAACAGCTCGGCCTCGGCGTCGCCTATTCCACCCAAGAAGACGTGCATCGCTTGAATGTGCGGACCGCCAATATGGGCGCGCTGGCGGATAAGGTTGGCGATTTTCAGCAATGGCTGGAAGTCCATCATCCAGACCATGCCGACCCCGAAGGCTTTGCCCCGCGTCGACTGTACGGTGCCTATATTCAGTCTCGACTGGGGGCCGTGGAGAAGTCCCATCCCGACCTGATCCGCTGGGTTCAAGGACAGGCCACCGCCATCAACGGCACCACGGTGACGCTGGCCGACGGCACGAAGATCGAGGGCCGCGCCGTCGTGTTAGCCAGCGGCAATCCACCCCCGCGAACCAGCCGAGATAGCGACAGCGCCCGCTCCATTCCCGACCCATGGGCCAAGGGGGCGCTGGAACAGATCGGTATGAGCGACGACGTGCTCGTCCTCGGTACAGGGCTGACGATGGTGGATGTCTTCCTGAGCCTGAACGCGGCTGGTTGGGAGGGTAAGGCTGTTGCTCTCTCCCGCCGTGGTCTGGCCCCGCGTGCCCATATCTATGGCCGTCACCAAGCTGCGCCTCTGCCGGATGCCGCTCTGACCGGGTGTCTTTCGCGCCGCGTAAAGGCCGCCCGCGCTGTGGCAGTCAGCAGCGACTGGCGTGATGTGATGGACGGCTACCGATCCCGCACGGCGACACTATGGGAAGCGGCGGATACAGACACCCGCGCCCGCTTCCTGCGCCATCTGCGTCCGTGGTGGGATGTCCACCGCCACCGCATCGCGCCGGATGTCGCCGCAGTCATCGATCAACTGGGCGAAGCAGGCCGTCTGGAAATCGCGGCAGGGCGTGTGAAATCCATTACCGAAAACGACCGAGGCCTCGATGTCGTCTGGAACCCGCGTGGTACCCATGGCGAGCGTATTGCGTCGGTCCAATGGGTCATCGACTGTACCGGTCCGGGCCATGATCCCGCGCGTGACCCGCTAACCGCGCCCTTGGTCGCAGCGGTCCGCCTCAGCATTGATCCGCTGGGCCTCGGACTTCAGGTTGCACCTTCCGGTCAGGCTATCGGCAAGAACGGGACCGAAGACCCGACCTTCTTCGTCCTTGGCCCACCGGCTCGCGCCGCATTCTGGGAAACCATCGCCGTGCCCGACCTGCGTCAGCGCATCGAGGAGCTGGCTCAGCAACTGGCATAGAAAAAGGGAGACCCGTGCGAGCCGCCCCTTCTTGGTTCTATCCTGCCTTTGCGACCGCGTCGGACACTTCGGCAACAACCCGTTTGACCAAGGCCTCGTCGTCGCCCTCGGCCATGACACGGATCAGTTTTTCCGTACCGGACTTGCGCACCAGTAGACGCCCCGAGCCGTTCAGCTGGGCCTCGGCTTCGGCCATGACCTTTTTGACGTTCTCGGTCTCTAGCGGAGCTTCCGAGGTGTAACGCACGTTCTTCAGCAACTGCGGCACCGGCTCGAACTGGCGGGCCAGTTCGCTCATCGGCACGCCTGCCTCCACCAGAACCGCCAGAACCTGAAGCGCCGCCATCAAGCCGTCACCGGTCGTGGCATGGTCCTTCAGAATGATGTGGCCAGACTGTTCGCCACCGATGTTGAAACCGCCCGAACGCATGCGCTCCATGACATAGCGATCGCCCACCTTGGTGCGCTCCAGCGTCAGACCCTCGGCCTTCAGGCGGCGCTCCAGACCAAGGTTGGACATGACGGTGGCCACCACGCCGTTGCCGTTCAGACGGCCGCGTTTGGCCCAGTCCAGACCGATCAGGGCCATGATCTGGTCGCCGTCGACCACATGGCCCTTTTCGTCGCAGATGATGACGCGGTCGGCGTCACCATCCAGCGCGATACCAATGTCGCAGCGATAGCGTTTCACCGCCTCGGAAACAGTCTCCGGATGGGTCGAACCGCACTCGGCATTGATATTCAGGCCGTTCGGCTCGACACCGACCGGGAAGACCTCGGCACCCAGCTCGTAAAGCGTCGTCGGAGCCACGCGGTAACCCGCACCATTGGCGCAGTCGATGGCAATGCGCAGCCCCTTGAGGCTGAGACGCTTGGGGAAGGCCGATTTGGCGATTTCGATATAGCGCGGCGGAGCATCGTCGATACGCTTGACGCGGCCCAGCTTGTTTGACGGTGCGAGGTTCTCATTCAGAGTCTCGTCCATCATGGCTTCGATCTTCAGTTCGATCTCGTCGGACAGCTTATAGCCGTCTGGGCCGAACAGCTTGATACCGTTGTCGGCATAGTCGTTGTGCGAGGCCGAGATCATGATGCCCAGATCGGCGCGCATGGAGCGGGTCATCATGGCCACACCCGGCGTCGGCAGCGGACCGAAGGTGCGCACGTCCATGCCCACCGAAGCCAGACCCGACACCAGCGCCGGCTCGATCATATAGCCCGACAGACGCGTGTCCTTGCCGATCACCACCAGATGGCGGCGGTCGTCACCGGTGCTGAAAAATCGGCCCGCAGCCAGACCCACGCGCAAAGCGACTTCGGCCGTCATCGGGTGCGTATTGGCGCGACCGCGAATACCGTCGGTGCCGAAATATTTTCTCTCGCCCAAAGGCGTGATCCTTCACAAACCGGGGTGTTCGGAAACCTTCCGAAACCCATTTTTTGATGCCCTTACGGCGCACAATGCTTATGTGCGATCCCTAAGGCGAAAAGCTGAACCTTCTCGCTTACCTCAAACTGGGGCACCGACGCAAAACCGGACCCACTTTTGTCGGAGTACAACCCATGTGCGGCATCATTGGCGTCAGCGGAACCGGTCCTGTTGTTCCTCGTCTGATCGATAGCCTGAAGCGGCTGGAATACCGTGGCTACGATTCCGCCGGTATTGCCGTGCAGGACGACACCGGCATCCGCCGTCGTCGAGCCAAGGGCAAGATCCGCAATCTTGAAGCCGTACTGGCCGAAGACCCCATCAAGGGCTCGGTTGGCATCGGCCACACCCGCTGGGCCACCCACGGTGCACCGACGCAGGCCAACGCCCACCCGCACAAGGCAGGCCGCGTCTGTCTCGTGCATAACGGCATCATCGAGAACTTCGCCGAGCTTAAGGCCGAACTACAGGCACAAGGCCATGTGTTCGAAAGCCAGACCGACACAGAGGTCGTCGCCCACCTTCTGGATCACAATATCTCCTCGGGCCTTGCACCGCTGGAAGCGTTCAAGGCTACTTTGGACCGCCTGACCGGTGCCTATGCGCTGGCCGTACTGATCGAGGGCGAGGATGAACTGATCCTCGGTGCCCGCCGTGGCAGTCCGCTGGTCGTCGGCTGGGGCGAGGGCGAGATGTACCTTGGCTCGGACGCTCTGGCCGTCGGTCCATTCACCCAGAAGATTTCCTATCTGGAAGAAGGTGACTACGTGGCTATGACGCGCACCGACGCGCGTATCTTCGACGTGACCGGCAAGCCCGCTGATCGCCCGATCGTCAAGGTCGCGGCCTCCAGCGCCCTCGTTGAAAAGGGCAGCTTCCGCCACTTCATGGAAAAGGAAATCCATGAACAGCCGGACAGCGTCCAGCACACCCTGTCCGAATACCTCGATCTGGTGACCGCCAAGGCCAAGCCCGCCACGGTCGATTTCGCCAATATCGACCGCATACAGATCATCGCCTGCGGCACCGCCTTCTATGCGGGTCAGATCGGTCGCTATGCGTTCGAGAAATATGCCGGTCTGCCGTGCGACGTCGAAATCGCCTCGGAGTTCCGTTATCGCGACCCCGCCCTGACCAAGGGCACGCTGGCCGTCGCCGTCAGCCAGTCAGGCGAGACGGCGGATACTCTGGCGGGTCTGACGTGGTGCAAGGCAAAGGGGCTCAAGACCGCCGCTGTCGTTAACGTGCACACCTCGTCGATGGCGCGTGAAGCCGACGTCCTGTGGCCGACCCATGCGGGCCCGGAAATCGGTGTCGCCTCGACCAAGGCCTTCACCGCACAGGTCGCCGCCCTGCTGTCGCTTGCTATCGCGGCCGGTGTGGCCCGTGGCCGCATCAATGCCGAGCAGGAAGCCGAACTGGTTCGCGCCCTGTTCGAGGCTCCGCGCCTGATTTCCGAAGCCCTCTATATGGATGCGCCCATCCGTAATCTGGTGCAGGAACTGGCAAAGGCCCGCGACGTGCTGTTCCTCGGTCGCGGTGCAATGTTCCCGCTGGCTATGGAAGGTGCGCTGAAGCTGAAAGAAATCAGCTACATCCACGCCGAAGGCTATGCGGCAGGCGAGTTGAAGCACGGCCCCATCGCCCTGATCGACGAATACACTCCGACCATCGCACTCGCGCCTTTGGACGAGTTGTACGAAAAAACGGCCTCAAACCTTCAGGAAGTCGCAGCGCGTGGCGGCCCCGTCATCATGATCGCGCCAGCCAATGCGCCGGAACTGCATGGTGAAGGCATCCAGCGTATCGCGGCCCCTGCGGTTCACCCGATCGCAGCCCCTCTGGTCTATGCCGTACCCATGCAACTGCTGTCCTATTTCACAGCGGTTCAGAAGGGCACCGACGTGGACCAGCCGCGCAATCTGGCAAAATCCGTCACGGTCGAATAATCCGTGAACCTCCGGTGCGAACGGCTGTTTACAGAACAGCCGTTTGACCGGGGCCAGAATGCCCCTATGACTGGCACCATCATAGGCTGCTCTGGATTATCTATGTCGAGTTCACACGCCCGCCTTCGCAAGGCGGTTTTGCCAGTTGCCGGTCTGGGAACGCGCGTTCTTCCCGGCACCAAGACCACCCCGAAGGAGCTGCTGAACGTCGTAGACAGGCCCATCCTGTCCTACATCGTCGAAGAGGCGCGCGAAGCGGGCATCGAGCACATCGTCTTTGTCACCGGGCGCGCCAAACAGGCCATCGAAGACTATTTCGACCATCAGGTTGAACTGGAAGCCCAGCTAGAGGCCAAGGGCAAGACCGAGATTCTGGACGTGATGAACGGCGAGCTGGCCCGCGCCGGCGAGATGAGTTTCACCCGCCAGATGAAGCCCAAGGGTCTGGGCCACGCCATCTGGTGTGCCCGCGACATCATCGGCGACGAGCCCTTCGCTGTTATCCTGCCGGACGTGATTGTCGACAGCCAGCCGGGTGCACTCAAGCAACTGGCAGACCTCTATGCGCAGGTCGGCGGCAATGTCATCGGTGTGGAACAGGTCCCCGACGACCAGACCCACAAATACGGCATTGTCGACCCCGCCGAGCGCAACGGTCGTTCCATGACCATGAAGGGGATGGTCGAAAAGCCGACCAAGGGGACTGCCCCGTCCAACCTGTCCATTTCGGGTCGCTATATCCTCCAGCCGGAAATCTTCGATCTTCTGGCCACGCAGGAGGCTGGTGCCGGTGGCGAAATCCAACTCACCGATGCCATGGCCCGTCTGATGCAGCAGCAGGAGTTCACAGCCTATGAGTACGAAGGTGTGACCCATGACTGCGGCGACAAGATCGGCTTGCTCCGTGCAAACGTAGCGCTGGCTCTGAAACGCCCCGATCTGGGCCAACAGGCCCGCGAAGCGATCGAGGCCCTGCTGTAGGCAGGCCCACAGGCTGAAACGGAGGTTAGTCGATGCGCGTGATGGTTCTCGGTGGTGATGGTTTTTGTGGTTGGCCCACGGCCCTTCACCTGTCCGCACAGGGGTGGGACGTTCTTATCGTCGACAACCTCAGCCGCCGCAATATCGACAACGAGCTGGGCGTTCAGTCGCTGACGCCCATCACCTCCATCCAGGACCGGATCAAGGCCTGGCACGAGGTGTCGGGGCGCAGCATCGCCTTCGAAAACCTGACCGTCGGTAAGGACTATGAGCACCTGCTGGGCCTGATCAAATCGTGGCAGCCCGACAGCATCGTTCACTTCGCCGAGCAGCGCGCCGCGCCCTATTCGATGAAGTCGGCGCGGCACAAGCTGTACACTGTCGACAACAACCTGAACGCCACCAACCACCTGCTGGCCGCGATGGTCGATAGCGGTCTGGACATCCATCTGGCCCACCTCGGGACCATGGGCGTCTACGGCTATACGACCGCCGGGCTTAAAATCCCCGAGGGCTATCTGAAGGTGACGGTCGATACGGACTTTGGCCCGACCGAGCAGGAAATCCTGTTCCCGCCGAACCCGGGCAGCATCTATCACATGACCAAAACGCAGGACGCTCTGCTGTTCCAGTTCTACGCCAAGAACGATCAGCTGCGGATTACCGACCTTCACCAGGGCATTGTCTGGGGTGCCCAGACTGAACAGACCAAGCTGGACGAGCGTCTGATCAACCGCTTCGACTATGACGGTGACTATGGCACCGTGCTGAACCGCTTCTTGATACAGGCGGCGGTCGGCTATCCGCTCACGGTCCATGGCTCGGGTGGTCAAACCCGGGCGTTCATCCATATTCAGGATACCGTGCGCTGCGTTGAACTGGCGCTCAAGAACCCGCCCGCGCGCGGCGAACGGGTCAAAATCCTCAACCAGATGACCGAGAGCCGCCGTGTGCGCGATCTGGCCCAGATGGTCGCCGACATCACCGGAGCTACCGTCGCCAACCTGCCTAATCCTCGTCAGGAAGCGGATGAAAACGAACTGGTCGTAGCCAACGACGGCTTCAAGGCCCTTGGCCTTGATCCCATCACGCTCGAACAGGGTCTGATGGCCGACGTGACCGAGATTGCGCGGCGATATGCGGACCGTTGCGATAAGGCAAAGATTCCTTGCGTTTCAGCATGGAACGAAGGCCGCGCCAAAGCACTGGACACAGATAGCGCGACCGTATCGCGCCCATCCTGATCCGAAGGTTCTTTCCTCTATGACGACGCCCGCCTCTACGCCCACCCTGCTGGTTTTTGGCACGGGATATGTCGGGGAGGCTGCGGGTCGCGAGGCATTGGCCAGAGGCTGGCGCGTTTATGGCACCTCGCGCCGCAGTGAGCGCCGTGACGCGCTGGAGGCGGCAGGCTTCATCGCGGTTGATCCGTCAGATGAAACCGCGCTGGCGCAGGCGGGCGTTCACGCCTCGCATATTCTGGTGACGACGCCACCGGATGCCAATGGATGCCCGGGTCTCGGTGCGCTTTCTCATCTGCGGGCCGCAGACGCATGGCCGGACTGGATCGGCTATATTTCCTCGACCAGCGTCTATGGTGACCGTCAGGGCGGGTGGGCGTTCGAGGGGGATGCCTTGAATGCGGCAACCCTCGAAGGTGCGCGGCGTGTGAAGGCCGAACGCGACTGGCTGGACAGCGCTCGCGGTATGGGTCTGACGGTCCAGATATTTCGTCTTCCGGGCTTCTATGGCCCGCACAGCAACATCCTGGAACGTTTGATGCAGAAGCGCGCCAAACTGGTGCGCAAACCCGATCAGGTCTTCAACCGCATCCATATCGACGACGTGGTTTCGGGACTGTTTGCCTCGATGGAAAGCCCGAGGCCCGGCGGCATCTATAACCTGACCGACGACACGCCTTCCCCGGCAGACAAGGTAACCGAATGGGCTGCGGCCCGTCTGGGCGTACCCCTGCCGCCCGAGGTGGATCTGGATGACCCCAGTGTCAGCGACGCGATGCGCCGCTTCTATCTGGACTCCAAACGCATCGCCAATGCGCGCGCCAAGGCCGAGCTGGGCTGGCGTCCGCGCTATCCATCCTATCGCGAGGGGTTGGAGGCGCTGGTGCCCACGCTTGAATAGAAAAAGGCCGGAGCATCGCTCCGGCCTTTTGATCTTTTAATCCGTGATCCGCTTAGAACGGCAGGATGTTGCGCTGGCGGCTGTAGCTCATGGTGCCGACGTTGGCACCCAGACGCAGGCCCACACCGGTGCGAACCGGAGCCAGCACGATGCCATCCGCGCGCTGATAGTTTACGCCCAGACCGGCAACGGCATAGGCCGAGCCTTCGACGCCCGGATAGCGGCGGTAAAGCATGTCGGGGTGATACAGGCCGTACACGAGGGTGAAGACGCGGCTGGCGTTGCCACCCCAGTCCCAACCGATGGACGCACCCTGCCAGAAGACTTCCTGCGAGGCCGACATGTCCTTCATGTGCAGAGCGCCGCGGCCGTAACGCAGACCGGCCACCACAGCACCGGCCGCTTCTTCACCGGCGATATAGGCGGTCGGCGCACCGCCTTGGTCCGAGAAGATGCGCTCGATTGCGCCGCCAATAGCTTCGGAGGCGATACCCAGTTCGCGCGAGCCTGCAGCGACCAGTTCATCGAAGGTATAGGCCTGTGCCGTCTGGTCCGACGCGATCGGATAGTTGGGATTGCCGGTGTTCTGGCCGCGCGTAGCGCAAGCACCCAGGCCCATCGGCAAGGCGCCCGCAGCAGCGATGCCGAAAGTGGTGCGGATCAATTGGCGGCGATGCATGTCGTCAAACTCCCGAAGATTGGACGGCGGCCCGATACGTTGGGCGGCAGGAAGGAACCGTCGCGACCTTTTGCGGCAGACTTGGGGCTTTAGGGTTAACCAATCATTGCAATCGCCAAGATGGAGCGCTGAACGCAAGAAAAAGGGCCGAAAGCGCGAGGCTTTCGACCCTGTTTTCCGACGGTGATCGGTCTTCAGTGTTTGTCGGTCTTGGACGCGACCCAGTCCATCAGGGCCAGCAACACACCCGACGTCACGAAGGTAAGGTGAATGATCACTCCCCACATCAGCGACGCCTGATTGATGTCGTAGCCAGGCTTGCCCAGGTTCATGAAGGCCTTCAGCAGGGAGATGGCCGAGATCGCCACGATGGAGGCAATCAGCTTCATCTTCAGGCCCGAGAAATCCACCGTGCCCATCCAAGGCGGACGGTCCACGTGGTTCTCGTCCAGATCCAGTTTGGAGACAAAGTTCTCGTAGCCGGAATAAATGACGATCAGCAGCAGATTGCCTGCCAGCGACAGGTCAACGAGGCTGAGAATCGCAAGGATGGCCGTGTCCGCCGTCATGTGACCTTCGCCAAACACGAAGGCCTGCGGCAGGAAATGGATCACTTCCTGTACGAATACCGAGAGCAGCATGACGAGCGCCAGCACCAGCCCCAGATAGAAGGGGGCCATCAGCCAACGGGCGCGGAACAGGTTGCGCTCGAACGTCGTCTCGGCCCAAGGCTTCTTCTCGGACATGCATCAGCTCCGCAGGACCGCGCCGGCCTTGGTGGCGGCGGCGACGATCTTGGCCACGACGGCTTCGATTTCAGCATCGGTCAGGGTGGCTTCACGCGGCTGGAGTTCGACCTCCAGAGCGATAGACTTCTGGCCTTCCGGCACGCCCTTGCCGCGATAGACGTCGAACACGCGAACGTCAGTGATCAGCGCCTTGTCGGCACCGGCCACAGCCTTGAGCAGATCGCCGACGGCCTTGGCTTCCTCGACCACGAAGGCGAAGTCGCGGGTCAGCGGCATCAGGTTCGACAGAGCTGCCGCACCGCGAGCCTTGCCGCCCTTGCCCTTGGGCTCCGGCACATTGTCGAGCACGATTTCAAAGGCCAGCATCGGACCATCGGCATCCAGCGTCTTCAGCACCGAAGGGTGCAGCGCGCCGAACTCTACGATGATGTTCTTGGGGCCCAGTTGCAGACGGGCCGAACGACCCGGGTGCCACCATTCGCGGTTCTGACCCTGAACAAGCTGCAGCGAGCCAACCGGCGCACCGATCAACTCCAGCAGTTCCACAAGATCACCCTTGAGGGTGAACAGGGCATCATCGCCTGCACCCTGCCAGTGACGGTCGGCGTGCGGGGCCACAAGGCCGGTGATGGTAGTGCGCTGATCCTTCGGACCATCGCCCAGATAGATCGGGCCGATCTCGAACAGAGCCGCATCGGCATGACCTCGCGCGGCATTGCGTGCCGCCGCTTCGATCAGGTTCGGCAGGGCCGAAGGACGCATGCAGTCGAGGTCCGAAGCAATCGGGTTTTCGAGAACCAGCTTGTCGTCGCCACCGCCGAAGAGTTGCGCCTTCGACTGTTTGGTGAACGACCAGGTCACGGCCTCGGCATAGCCCATCGACGCCAGAGCGCGACGCGCAGTGCGGACACGGGCCTGACGCGCGCTGAGGATGCCACCGGCGGGCGGTGCCACGAACGGCAGCGGCGTGGATGGCAGCGAGGCGAAGCCTTCAATGCGGGCCACCTCTTCCACCAGATCGGCTGGACCGTGGGCGTCACGACGCGCCGTCGGCGGGGTAACGGTCCACGGGCTGCCGCGCACGACCTTGAAATCGAGTGCCGTCAGGATTTCGGCGATCCGGTCTTCGGTCAGGTCCATGCCCGACAGGCGCTTCACAAAGGCCGGATTGAAGGCAAAGCCCTGCGGCGCAGCTGGCGCTTCACCTGCAACCATGATGTCGGAAGCTTCACCGCCGCACAGATCGAGGATCAGCTGGGTGGCCAGTTCCAGACCCGGCACGACCGAGTGGGTGTCGACGCCGCGCGCGAAACGATACTGTGCATCGGAGTTGATACCCAGCGAGCGGCCCGTCTGGGCGATCACAATCGGCTCGAACCAGGCGCTCTCGACGAAGACATCGACCGTCTCGTCAGAGCAGCCGGTGCTCTCGCCACCCATCACGCCACCAAGGCCGATAGCGCGGGCACCGCCGTTGTCCGCGATCACGCAGTCAGCGGCAGTCGGCGCGTATTCCTTGCCGTCCAGAGCCAGCAGGGCATCGCCGTCCTGACCGGCACGCACGACGATTTCCGAGCCTTCCAGCTTGGACACGTCATAGACATGCAGTGGGCGGGCGCGGTCGTAGGAAATCAGGTTGGTGATATCGACCAGAGTGTTGATCGAGCGCAGACCGATAGCCGTCAGGCGCTGTTGCAGCCACTTCGGCGACGGGCCGTTTTTGACGCCACGGATCACTCGGCCAGCGAAGGTCGGGCACAGTTCCGGCGCAGCAATGCGAACCGAAATGCTCGATGCACCCTTGCCGGCGACCGCTTCAATAGCCGGCGTCTTGAGCGTGCCTACACCGGCCGCCGCCAGATCGCGGGCGATGCCTGCGACACCCAGCCAGTCAGGACGGTTCGGGGTAACTTCGAAGTCGATCACCGGTTCCAGACCGAAGACGTCCGCTGCCGAGGTGCCGACAGCCAGATCGTCCGAAAGTTCCAGAATGCCGTCGTTCTCGTCCGGCAGTTGCAGTTCACCGCCCGAGCACAGCATGCCGTTCGAGACGATACCGCGCACCGGCTTTTCAACCAGCGTGACATCAAGGCCCGGCACATAGGCACCGATCGGCGCATAAATGGTGGTCAGGCCCGGACGGGCGTTCGGCGCGCCGCAGACGATTTCCTTGCGGCCGTCCTTGGTGTCCACCTGGCAGACCTGAAGGCGGTCGGCGTTCGGATGGCGTTCGGCCGAAACAATCTTGGCCACGCTGAACGGAGCCAGTTTGGAAACCGGATCGACAACGTCCTCGACTTCCAGACCCGCCATGGTCATGGCGTCCGCAACTGCGTTCACGTCAGCCGAGGTATCGAGATGATCCTTCAGCCACGAGAGGGTGAACTTCATTACGCAGCCCCTCCGGTCAGGACCTGCTGGACCTGCTCGAGGAAATCGGGCGTGCCCGTGAAACCAACGCGGATGAACTGGCAGTTGACGAACTGGCAGTCCTTGAAGGCGATGGTGCCGGTGACCTTTTGCGGGCCCATCGGTTGCAGCAGCAGATTACGGATATCGCCCTGCGCGTCGCCCATGTTGCAGCCGTCGAAATTACACGCGCCCAGCGGCAGCAGTACAGCCGGACCTTCGATCATGCAGTTGCGGTAGGTCTTGCCCTCGATCACTGAGTCGCCGGTACGGCTGGCTTCGATAGCCAGCGCCGGAAGCCAGATGTTAAGGTTTTCATAAACCGGACCGGCACCGATAGCCGGGATGGTGATGTCTTGGTTGTTGGACATAGATCAGCCCTCGCGTGCCAGCGTCAGGCCTTCGGCCATGCTCTTGATGAAGTCGGGGTGGCCGGTGAAACCGACCTGCGAGAAGCGGCAGTTGATGAAGCGGCAATCCTCGAACGGAACCGCACCCACCAGAACCAGACCCTTCGGCGCATAGAACAGCGAGTTCAGATCCCGAACGGCTCCCATGTTGCAGCCGTCAAAATGGCACTCGTTGACCGGCACCATCAGGGCAGGACCTTCGAACAGGCAGTCGGTGAAGGTCTTGCCCTTGATGACCGGCTGGCCAGCGTTCTGGTGTTGGACGGCCAGCAAAGGTAGCCAGATGGCTTCCTTCGTGAACTCCGTCTTTTCTACAACGGCGCGGCCGGCTTCTTCGGAAAAGATATCAGTCATGGAAATATTCCTCAGCTCAGGCCAGAGGCCGGGTTAGGGGCCTGGAAGGCCGAGAAGCCGTAGTGCGACAGCCAGCGCGTATCGGCATCAAACATCGGACGCAGGTCCGGCACGCCGTATTTCAGCATGGCCAGACGATCCACGCCCATGCCGAAGGCAAAGCCTTGGTATTCGTTCGGGTCCAGACCGCAGGCGATCAACACGTTCGGGTGAACCATGCCGCAGCCCAGAATCTCGAGCCAGTCTTCGCCGGTGTTCAGCACCAGCTTGCCGCCTGAACGGTCGCAACGGATGTCCATTTCGGCCGACGGCTCGGTGAACGGGAAGTGGTGCGGGCGGAAGCGGGCCTGCACATCGTCCAGCTCGAAAAAGCGGGCCATGAAGGTCTCGAGCGTCGTCTTGAGGTGACCCATGTTGACGTCGCGGTCGATGACCAGACCTTCGATCTGGTGGAACATCGGGGTATGGGTCGCGTCCGAATCCTTACGGAAGGTGCGGCCCGGCGCGATGATGCGGATCGGCGGCTTTTGCGACATCATCGTGCGCACCTGAACTGGCGAGGTATGTGTGCGCAGAACCTTGCGCTCGCCCGTCTCGGCATCCGGCTTCAGGAAGAAGGTGTCGTGCATTTCGCGCGCCGGGTGCTTCGGCGGGAAGTTCAGCGCGGTGAAGTTATGGAAGTCGTCCTCGATGTCCGGACCTTCGGCGACGGCAAAGCCCATCTCGGCGAAGATGGCGATCATCTCGTCCATGACCTGCATGGTCGGGTGGACGCCGCCCTTGCGACGCGGGCGCGACGGCAGGGTCAGGTCGACACGCTCGGCCAGCAGACGGGCGTTCAGCTCTGCGGCCTCAAGCTCGGCCTTCTTGGCATTGAGCGCCGTGGTCACACGGTCACGCAGGCCGTTCAGCACCGGCCCGCGCTCGCGGCGCTCGTCGGGGCTAAGTTGGCCCATGCCTTTCAGTAGGAGGGAGATAGAGCCGGACTTGCCGAGGGCGCCAACGCGCACCTCTTCAAGGGCCGCGACAGTCTCTGCCGCGCCGATGGCTTGGGTGATTTCGGTTTCGAGTTGGACGAGATCAGTCATTTGCGCTGTGCTTTATCGGGCCGTGGCCCGTTCGTCACCCTCTTAGCAGAGGGCATAGGGGCCAGAATGCAAAAACGCCCGCTCCGATGACCGGAGCGGGCGCTTTTTAAGCAGATCGTGCTTTCTCTTAGGCCAAAGACTTAGGCCAGAGCAGCGCGGACCTTCTCGGCGATTGCCTTGAAGCCAGCTTCGTCAGCGGCGATGGCAGCCAGAACCTTACGGTCCAGAACGATGCCAGCCTTGTCGAGGCCGTGGATGAACTGCGAGTAGGTGAAGCCTTCAGCGCGGGCAGCAGCGTTGATGCGCTGGATCCACAGAGCGCGGAAGTTGCGCTTCTTGGTGCGACGGTCGCGGTATGCGTACTGACCGGCACGGTCAACAGCAGCCTTAGCCGTACGGATGGTATTCTTGCGGCGGCCGTAGAAGCCCTTGGCTTGCTTCAGGACCTTCTTGTGCTTGGCGTGGGACGTAACGCCCCGGGTAACGCGAGCCATGTTGTTTTCCCTTTTGGGGGGTCCCTATCGTTCGTCGCTCGGCGCCGAACTGCGTCAGGGACACAAATTCAAATTCAGTGCTTTTAGGAGATCAGATAGCCGCGCCTTAGGCGTACGGCATGTAGCTCTTGATCTTCTTAGCGTCGGCGTCGGCCATAACCGAAGTGCCGCGGTTTTGGCGGATGTACTTCGAGTTGTGGCTGATCAGACGGTGACGCTTACCAGCGACGCCAGCCTTGACCTTGCCCGATGCAGTGAATTTGAAGCGCTTCTTGGCGCCCGACTTCGTCTTAAGCTTCGGCATTTTGACTCTCTCTGATTGAGGGTCGCCCCCATCATTTCCGAGGAAAATCAGGCGACGTCCGTTTCAGAACCGCCCAGGCAATGCCTATTCGCCCGGCGGTTCGTAGATACGAAGGGGCGGGTCATAAGCCCCCAGGGCCCAAAAAGCAAGCGCTTGGGGCCTATGGCGATACACAAACACCCCGCGACTTACATCGCGGGGTGTCCATGAATATCGGTCCGGAAGTTCCGGATAATCGGTGATCTTAGCGCGGAGCCAGGATCATGATCATCTGACGGCCTTCCATCTTCGGCGCGAACTCGACCTTTGCGACTTCGTCGAAGTCTGCCTGCACCTTGTGCATCAGCTTCATACCGAGATCCGGGTGAGCCATTTCACGACCGCGGAAGCGCAGGGTCACCTTGACCTTGTCGCCCTCTTCGAAGAAGCGGCGCATGGACTTGGCCTTAACTTCGTAGTCGTGGGTGTCGATGTTCGGACGCAGCTTGATTTCTTTGAGCTCGACGACCTTCTGGCGCTTGCGTGCCTCGGCCTTCTTCTTCTGCTCTTGGAAACGATGCTTGCCGTAGTCCAGAATCTTACAAACCGGCGCTTCCGGATTGTTCACGATCTGGACGAGATCCAGACCTGCCTCTTCAGCTGCTTCAAGTGCAGCGGACAGCGGCATGATACCCTGCTTTTCGCCGTTCTGGTCAATCAGCAGAACGCGAGGTGCACGGATATCTTGGTTCATCGGCGGGCCGTCCTTTACGGGCGGCGCTTGCATTGGACGGCGAATGGGCGTCGTTTCCTTATGTGGTCAAAACTGTATTGGAACCCGTCGCGCTTCCCGACAGGCCTCCAGCGGCGCGAATATGGCGATGTAAGGCCGGAAATTCAAGGCGCCGTCGTTGCGACCTTGGCCGCTCCTGCAAAGCTTTCATGCAGTTTGAGGACTTCTTCATATACCTGATCAACGCTCAGGTTCTGGATGGAGGCGAACTCGCCGCGGACCGAAGCGGCTGCCAGCACCCGGCCTTTCGGTCCCCAAGGTGCCTTGTGCCACCACTCACTGGGCCCAAACAGGCCCAGCGTCGGCACGCCCGCAGCCGCTGAAACGTGCATCAGGCCGCTGTCATTGCCGATGAAAAGCGTGGCGCGGCTGATCGCTGCGGCGGAAGCCAGAATGTCGCCTTTGCCGACGGCATCGATACCGCGATCTCCGGATACAGCCAGTGACGGTGCCGCCGCATCATGGTCGCCTGGACCACCGACCATCATGAACCGCCAACCGTCGAAACGCGGCTCGGTCATCAGTTTTTCAACCAGCGCCGCCCAGCGTTCCTTTGGCCAACTGCGATCCGCGGCGGTTGAGATTGGCGCAAAGGCGATGATGGGCGAGGTATCGTTACCGATGATCTCGTCCGCCTTGGCACAGGCAGCTTCATCGAGAAAGATTTCCGGCTCTGCGACCTGTTTGGCCTTCATCATGTTGGAGAAGGTGACGACCTTCATCTCGCCCTTCTCCAGCGCGCGGCTGTAGAGGCGGCGTTCCTTGGCCCGCAAGAACAGACTCATCGCCGATCCCCGCACATCGGCGACCATGGCCCACTTCGTGCCAACCGTCTGTTTCCACAGCGTGCGCCAGTGGCCGGAGAGCTTCTGCTTCTTCCAAGGGATGACCTTCACAACGCCGGGTGCGGCGCGGAACAGGGCGGCAGCGGTCGGGCCGACAGCGACGGTGATCTCGGCATCCGGAATCTGGCGGCCGATCTCGCGGATCGCGCCGATAGACATGATGGCATCGCCGATGCGGTCAGCACTGATGAACAGGACCTGCGGACGCTCGGTCATTTCAGCGCTCCGGCATAGTAGGTGTCGTAGAGTTTGACCGTGGCGTCGAACACGGCGTCCACCGTCAAGTCTTCAATCGGGGCGAACTGACCACGAGTGTTGTTGGACGCCACCGTCGCGGTTTTCGGCCCACGCGGACCATAGAGCCACCATTCGGTCGGACCGAACAGGCCCAGTGTCGGCGTGCCGGTGGCTGCCGAGACGTGCATCAGCCCGCTGTCATTGCCGACGAACAGTGCGGCGCGATCAATGGCGGCGGCAGAGGCGATGATGTCGGTCTTGCCCACACAGTCGATGCCGCGATCACCGGCTTCGGCCAGAGCGGGAGTGGCCGGCGGATGATCACCCGGACCACCGACCGGCATGAAGCGCCAGCCATCGAACCGCGGCTCTGCCTTCAGCTTGGCAACCAGAGCCGCCCAGCGGTCAGCCGGCCAGCTCTTGCCCTTCTGGTGGGCGATGGGCGCCAATGCGAGGATTGGACCGGCACCCGCGCCTGACCTCAGTTGCGGATCGACGACAGCCGCAGCCTCGGCGCGGGCGCGGTCGTCGATGAAGAGTTCCGGCTCCAGGCTTTGCGGGGCCGACATCAGGCGGGTGATGACCTCAACCTTCGGCTCTCCGGTTTCCAGCTTGCGCGTATAGACAATGCGCTTCTTGGCTCGCAGCAGATAGGCCGTAGCCGAGCCGCGCGTGTCGATGACAACATCCCAGCTTTGGCCGCGTACAGCGTTCCAAAGCTTGATCCAGTGACCGCCGCGCTTTTCCTTGTTGATCGGGATGATCTTCGCCACCCCCGGCGCGGCCCGATAGAAGGACGACGCCATACCCGACGTCACCACGGTGATCTCGGCATTCGGCCACTGGCGACCAATTTCTCGCACGATCCCCAAGGCAATCACGCTATCGCCGATACGGTTCGGACTGATGAACAGGACGCGCGGATTTGCGCGGGAGGGCGATTGGGACACGCGGATCGGCCTTCACTTTGCTATTGGGGGATGGCTACCCGTTTTCGGTCCCAAGCGCGAGAGGAAGACCATGGATCAGATCAAGTCCTTTGCCCGTCCCGATGGCGAGACCATCGCCTATAAGCAGGTCGAGGGTGATGGTCCGGTCGTGATCTGGGTCGGCGGCTTCCGTTCCGACATGGAAGGCACCAAGGCACTGGCGCTGGACGAGGCCGCCCGCAAGGGCGGCTGGAACTATGTCCGCTATGACCATTTCGCCCACGGCGTCTCGTCCGGCGAGTGGAAGAAGGCCATCATCGGTCGCTGGCGCGAGGACTGTATCGCCCTGATCGACATGCTGGCCCGTCCGGTCATTCTGGTGGGGTCGTCGATGGGCGGCTGGGTATCGCTGCTGGCGGCTGTGGCGCGTCCGCAAGCGGTGGTCGGTATGGTGCTGGTCAATCCGGCTCAGGACTTCACCGAGCGGTTGATGTGGCCGGACCTACCCGACCATATTCGTCAGGCCATCATGCGTGACGGCGAGGCGCTGATTACCGATCCTGGCCTCGGCAGCTATGAACTGACGCTCAACATGTTCGAAGAAGCCCGCAACTGGCTGCTGCTCGACAGCCCCATCCGCATCCCAGCCCCGATCCATATCCTTCAGGGCAAGTTGGACGAGAGCGTGCCGTGGCGCATGCAGCTGGCCCTGCTTGAAAAGCACGAAGGCGGCGATGTGCGTCTCGACATCATCAAGGACGGTGACCACCGTCTGTCCAAGCCGCAAGAACTGGACCGCCTCGTTCAGGCTGTCGCTGAAATGAGAAAGACCGCCGGCGCGTAACGCCGACGGTCTCAAACTTCC
>NZ_JSYD01000058.1:0-367 GCF_054824005.1 Brevundimonas sp. GN22
CTTGGCGACTATGCTGTCGGCCATCTGGTATAGGGTCTCAGCAGCAAACGCAGGATCGGCATTCGCGAGCCACAGGCCGATGTAGGTCAGCATGTATTTGCCTGCGTCGCCCTTCTCGATCCCGATGGCAATCATGCCGTCAATCACGGTTTCCAGCATGGCAAAGGCTGTTGCCTGCGGTTGCTCGTCGGTAGCGGCCTGAATGTAGCCGTGAGCCTGAGCCAATAGGGTCTGTGCAATCGCTCGGGGCTCCATGCAGGTCTCTGCAAGCTTGAGGCCCAACGCCTGGACTGCGGCGGCTGCCTCGGGAGTGGAGCAAGCTAGGGGCACATCGGCGATAGCCTCGTGGATCAGGCGCTCTGCTTCT